>JAZMZS010000191.1:0-23013 GCA_045586105.1 Eubacteriales bacterium
CAGAACGATAGTGATTACAAACAGCTATGATGCACCCCAGCCCCCGCCCGATACGGGAGATACCGAGCCTCTTATGCAGTACGTGCTTATGCTCGGTCTGTCGGGACTTGCTCTTATCGCTCTCGGTGTTTTGAGAATGAGGGCTGAAGGATGACTGGAAGGAAAAAAAGCCGCTTAGGTGCGGTACTGATGATAGCGGGCGCTCTGCTCGTTCTGTCCTCGCTTGCTTTTGTGATCATAACGGCATCGCTTGAGAAAACGGCTGAGAAGCGAATTGAAGAGATAACGTCACGGATGCTTTCTCTGATGCCCGAGATACGAAATGCCCAGTCGGATGACAGAGTTGATGTCTCTATGGCATCTCTGAGCATAGACGGAACGGATTATTGCGCCTTGCTCGAAATACCGAGATACGGTGCGGCATTGCCCGTTTGCACCGAATGGAATAAAACAAGTGTCAGGATGACGCCGTGCCGGTATACAGGCAGTATTTATGACGGCTCGATCATTATCGGCGGATCGGATGCCCGCGGACAGCTTGATTTTGTGTCTGATATAACAGAGGGGGACGCGGTCCTCCTTACAGATGCGCAAGGGTACTGTTATGCATATAAGGTAAGCTCGGTTGAGACCTCGGACAGCGCGTCAAACGAGGTGCTTTCCGCCTCGGATGCGGACCTTGTCCTGTTTGCTCACAGCACCTACCGCGGCGGATACACTATTATCAAATGTACCGATTGAAGCGAAGTACATGTCACTGACAGTTATTTGCCACGTGTATAAATAAAAAAATGATCCCGGCGCCTGATATTGCAGGTGTCGGGATCTTGTCATATGATGCGGGGCTCAGCGGATGATCTCGGCTGAGTGAACGAGAGTGATATCCGCAGCTACGCTGAAATCGGAGTAAGAGACGCTGATATGGGAGTAGGGCATGCGCTTCGGAATTGCCTTCGGCTGTGAGTTGAATCCTGAGCTCGGCTCGGGCAGATCGAGTCTGTCATACATTGCCTGAGGTGTTTCAAGAGGCTGTGAGGCGCCGTCCTGAGAGGCATTGGAGGCGTTGAGCTCGATGCTTTCGGAGGCTGTTTTTTCAAATATACGGCTGATCTCTTTTCGCTTATTGGCACCCGTTATGTCTCCAAGCGCCCGCTTGATATCGAGCAGGAAGAACAACACAACGGTGAATATGAACATTATTATCGCAAGAACAAGGAAGCCGTAGAATAAATACATGTAGGTATGATACATTTATCTCGTCCTCCTTCACTTCTTTGTCTGCGCTGTGGAAAGCTTTTTCAGAGTGGAGCCGATGCTCTCCTGCAGATCGCTGATCTTGATGGTGAGATAGGGATCGTCGATAACTCTCGTTTCCTTGATAATGTCATTGAGCAGATCCTCGATCCTGCTTTCGGTAGCTATTGTGCAGAATTGCTCGGGATGATCATAGATCATGTTGTTGAGCACTTCCCACACGTTGAGCTTGAGATCGTTCTCAAGATCGAGAGACTCGGTATACAGTATCTCCATCTTCTTCCAGAGAGCCTCGTATTCCTTCATCTCGTTTGATGACTGCTCCTGAGCCTCGTATTTTGCTATGTTTGTCAGGCAGTCCGAGATGTCGCAGTATATCTTTGCATCCGGAAAATACTCGACCGTTTCCTTGAACCAGGATGCCGCCTGGAAAAACCTGTCCTTTTCCGAATCTACCACGTAATAGAACAGATAAGCTTCTCCTATCTTGTGGCAGACTTTTGCGTATTCTTCCTTGTCCTTGTTGTGCAGAAGCTTCAGCACGTCGGCGCTGTCTATGCCGAGCTTCAGCCTCTGAAGCTCGGATGCATCGTCTATCGAAAGCGACCCATCTCCCGTCAGTCTGTCTATGAGACCTATATAATCGTCTGTGCCGAGGTAAGCTTCGGTACGCGTCGGGTCTGTAAGAATGACCTCGTAATAGTCCTCGGCAGTTTTTGCTTCGGCAAGCATACGGTTGTAGGTGGCGTTTTTAGAGCTTGCTGCGGCAAGCAGAAAGAGCAGAGAAGTGAGAGCAAACACGCCTGTAAGTATCAGAGGGATAGAAAACATTTTGACGTGCTGACGCTGTACCGTCAGATGCTCGTCCTCGTAATCTCGGAAATGCTCAAGATCATACATCAGCTCCGCACATGATTGATATCTGTCTGCGGGATTGTTCTGTGTGCACTTGTTGATGATCTTTTCAAGACCTGTGGAAAGGTTCGGATTGATAGTTCTGATAGGCAGTATCTCATAAGGAGGCTCGCTCGGATTCTTTCCGGTAACGAGATGATACATCGTAGCACCGAGACAGTAGATGTCGGTGCGGGCGTCAGTCTGCCCCATCCCTCCGTACTGCTCGGGGGCTGCGTAGCCTCTTGTTCCGAGACAGGTGGTGTCGGCGGTCTTCTGTACCTTGTGCTCTCTTGCCGTACCGAAGTCAATGAGAGATATGCTTCCGTCGGGCTTAAGCATGACATTTGATGGCTTCATGTCTCTGTATATGATCGGAGGGGTCCTCGTGTGCAGATAATGCAATACATCGCATAACTGCTTTGCCCAGTCGATCACGAGCTCCTGCGGCTGAGCACCGAAGTGCTTGAGCGCCTTGTCAAGGGAATTACCCTGGACGTAGTCCATGATGATAATGAACGAATCGTCAAGCTCGATGACGTCGATGATGCTCGGCAGATGCTTGTGACTGAGTTTTTTCAGAATATCCGTCTCGGCGATCAGTCCCTGCTTTACACTTTCAAAGTCAAGCACGCCGTCCTTGCGGACCTCCTTGACAGCCCATTGCTTGTTTGCGCGTTCGTTCATTGCGAGGTAGACAACGCTCATGCCGCCCTGACCGACTTTGTTCAGTATCTTGTATTTGCCGTCTAAGATCGAGCCTATTTCAAGCATAAGTCCTGCCCCCTCAATATGTTCTGATCATCAGAACGGAAATGTTGTCTTGCTCAGAACGGAATTTTGCCAATTCGATAAGATAGTGTGCATTTGCTTCCATCTGTGATGCATCGCACAGATAGTAGGGATGTAATCGCTGATATATTTCATCAGGTGTTACCGTGTGACGAAAGCCGTCGGAGCAGAGCATGTAGACCGCCCCCTGCTTTGCATATCCGTAAAACATATCGGGATGTACCGAATCCGATGCGCCCACGCACTGCAAAAGAACGTTTTGCCTCGGGTCTTTGGCAGCCTGCTCGGGGGTCATTCTTCCGTACTTTACTTCCTGAGCTACGAAGGTCTGATCCTCCGTGATCTGATAAAATGTATCAGAGATCTCATATGCACGAGAGTCTCCTACGTTCATTACGTAATATCTGCTTTGGGTGATAAGCATAACAACCACGGTCGTTCCCATTCTCTTACCCTGACTCGAGCCGTATGCGCGAATGATACGGTTCTGCTCGGTAATTATCGACTGCCATTGAGTGCGGATGGTGTTGTCGTCAATATTGCCCGAACGGCACAGCTGTACAAGGTCGTTGGCTACCCAATCGTTAAAGGCGGAGATAACGGTCGTGCTTGCTATTTCGCCCATTGAGAGCCCTCCCATGCCGTCACACATAACAGCAAACGCCATTCTGCCGAGAGGGGTGTTGAGGATCTTTACGGACAGCCCGTCCTGGTTTGTCTTTTTGACAAGTCCGACGTCTGTTTTTGCAGAAACGATAAATTCCATAGCTGATGCTCCTTTTGGAGAATGATAGGATCGTGTTTTTAGTAAATTATAAGAACAAAGGCGGCAGTCATGCCGCCTTTGTTTCTATCTTTAAAAAATTCAATGCATATAATAGTGTTGATTTTTTTATTATTTGCTGAATTCGAACTTCTCGTCTGCGAGAAGGATCTTGTCTCCGCTCTTGAGCTCGAGCTCCTTGCCGGGAAGAGCCTTGATTCCGTTTACAAACGTGCCGTTTGCTGCCTTGTTATCGATAAGATAAGTGGTAGCACCGCGGACAACGAATCTGACATGAACACGGCTGATGTTGGAGTTATCGGAGATGCAGTAGTTTACGCTGGAACGCTCACGTCCGATAGCGAAGTCTGCAGCATTGATGTTGATACGCTCGCCTGTAGAGGTTCTGGTAAGTACACCGCCGTTAGCCTGAGCGCTGAGAACGGTAGTCTCGCTCGAATTCTGGCTGAGAACGGTAGTCTCAGCTGCGCCGCCGCCGCGGGGAGGTGCAGGAGGATTGTATGCGGGAGGTGCAGGGGGTGCGGGAGGAGTGAATGCAGGAGGAGTCATAGGTGCGGGAGGAGTCATAGGTGCGGGAGCAGCCTTCTTCTTGCCGCCGAGAACGATCACGAGAACTACAACGAGGATAACTACTACTACGCCTACGACCGCAATAATGATGATCGGGAGCTTGGAGGGCTCGTCGGAGCTTGCACCGTCAACCTTCTTCAGACCGCTCAGAGCACTGTCAAGTGCCTCGTATGCATTGTCGATGGTCTTCTGATCTCCGGAGCTTACAGCTGCCTTTGCATCCTTGAGGGCATTCTCGAGAGCCTTGTAGGACTTCTCGGTGTAATCCTCAGCATCCTTGCCCTCAGCCTTGGAGATAAGAGAGGAAAGCTTGCTTGAATCTGCAGCTGCGGGAGTGGAATCTGCGGGAGTTGCGGGAGTGGAATCTGCGGGAGTTGAGGGGGTGCCGGGGTTAGAAGGAGCGCCTGCCTTGTTGTACTTGATACCGAGTGCATCGAGAGCCGAAATAAGGTTCTTGGTGCTTACAGCATAGTTACGGGTATTGTTGGTATCTCCTGCTGCATTGATACCTATTACGTATCCGTGCTCGTCTACGAGAGGACCGCCGGAGTTTCCGCCGGTAATAACTGCACTGTGCTCGACCATATTGACATTATTGTAGTGAATGTCAACGAGCTCGCCGGTTGCAACAAAGGACATTTCACCGACCTTGTTTACGTTACCGCTGGTGATAACAACGTCCTTAGGATCGTAGAAGTTGGTTGCATTAACGTCAACGAGGTCTCCGGGGAAGCCGAGGGAGAATACTGCTTCGGTCTGCTGTACGTCATCACTGTTTCTGAGTACGAGGGGAGAACGGTCCTGAATGGGCTGATCAAGGGTAAGGATAGCATAGTCCATCTCGAGGGAGTACTGGGTAACCTTAGCATTGATGTAAAGGTCGCGGAGAACGCTGACACGTATCTCGAGACCGTCCTTGATCTGCTTTGCGGTTCTGTTAGCGCCGAGGATAGCGTTGGTATCGGAAGCCCACTGCTGATAGAAGCTGTCGGGGAAGCCGGTTACAACGTGAGCGCAGGTAACGATGGTGTTATTGTTGATAAGGAATCCGGATCCGAAGCCGAGAGAGATCTCTTTTGTCAGGACCTCACGGTCAACGAAGGTAAGCTGGATCTGAACGACACCGTTCTTAGCGTCGTTTACCTGCTGATTAGCGGTGGGAGCCGCTGAAGCGAATACCATCATACCGAGCATCATGCTGATGACGGTAATAACGGTGAGAATGCGGTAAGCAATTCTCTTCATGTTTCTTGTTTTCATTTTTGTCTCCTTTGCATTGAATTTAATGTTAGAGCTTTATATAATCGGCTGTGAGCCGTTTATATCCGGGATCGGTTACTGTCTTTTTATACACGCGTTTCGGGAAAATGTTACAAAAAATTACAATAATCGACTTTAGTATTCATCATTATAGCATGAAGCGTGCTTTTTGTCAATAAAAACGATGCTTTTTATTGATAATTTGTTAATAAAAATAAGGACAAATATTCAAAAAAGATGCAAAGCCGGACCGCTGATTTCAAAAAATGCGTGCATACACTCTTTTTTTCGGTTTTTACTTGTATTGCCCGTCGATCTGTGGTATTATTAGTATGAGTAATTATGGGATAATGCATATTTTTGCATTCCCCGCGGAAGGTCATAGAAATGCAGAGAAAAAAAGAACTACTTTCACCTGCGGGCAATTTTGAAAAGATGCGAGCGGCGTTCCTGTACGGAGCGGACGCGGTTTACCTTGCCTCGCAGAAATTCGGTATGAGAGCGGCGGCGCAGAACTTTTCCGACAAGGAGCTGTCCGACGCCATAGATTACGCGCATTCCATAGGGAAGCGCGTGTACGTCGCTATCAACGTAATGCCGAGGGGATACGAATACAAGGAGCTGCGTGCATATCTGCGCTTACTCAGAAAAGATCCTCCCGATGCGCTCATCGTAGCTGATATCGGTGTTTTTTACGAGGTAAAGGAGATACTTCCCGATATCGAGATACATATATCTACCCAGGCGAGCGCCTGCTCGGCTGCCGCCTGCACCGCGTGGTACAGGCTCGGCGCCAAGAGGGTGGTGCTTGCACGCGAGCTCACGCTTGATGAGGTAAAGGAGATAAGACGCAACACCCCGAAGAGGCTTGAGCTTGAGGCGTTCGTGCACGGCTCGATGTGCGTGTCCTACAGCGGCAGGTGTCTGCTTTCGAATCACTATACGGGAAGGGATGCAAACAGAGGAGCGTGCGCTCAGCCCTGCAGATGGGATTACGTACCGAGAACGCTCGACTTCTCCGAGGTCAAGCGTCCCGACGATATCCTGAGAGCCGAGGAGGATATGCGAGGCACTTATATAATGTCGAGCCGCGATATGTGTACGATAGAGCATATTCCCGCTCTTATGGAGTGCGGCATCGACAGCTTCAAGATAGAGGGAAGGATGAAGTCCGCCTACTACGCGTCGGTCGTTACCAATGCCTACAGAATGGCAATGGATAACTATATCAAAAACGGTGCCGAAGGATACGAATACGATCCTGCCTGGCTGCGTGAGCTTGAGAGCGTCAGCCACAGAGAATACTGCACGGGCTACTGGTTTGACAACGCTATGGAAAACGCCCAGCTGTGTGAGCAGCAGGGGTATATAAGGGAAAAGGCGTATATCGCTACTGCGGTGTCGTACGATGCACAGAGCGGAATGGCATGCTTTGTACAGAGAAACAAGGTCTGTACGGGAGAGGATGTTGAGCTTATATCTCCCGGAAAATGCGGGCGCGGCTTCAATGTCGGACAGCTTTATTCGGAGCAGGGCGAGCCGATCGGGTCAGCCCCTCATCCCGCAATGCACTTTTGGATAAAGGTGCCCTTCGAGGTCGAGGCGGGAGATATAATCCGCGGCGTGTGAATATGCTTTTATAAACAATATAATGAGAGGTAAAATATGCTGAATCTATTAAAATCCTTTCTCGTCGGAATAGTACAGGGAATAACCGAATGGCTTCCGATCAGCTCGACGGGACATATTATTTTGGTAAACGATCTGTTTCCGCTCGACGTTTCGGTAGACTTCTGGAGCATGTTTTCGGTAGTGATACAGCTCGGATCGATACTTGCCGTGCTCGTGCTCTATTTTTCGAGGCTCTGGCCTCTTTGCCGTGAGGACGGAAGAGTAAAGCTGAAGAAGAGCTCGATCAATATCTGGCTCAAGGTGATAGTTGCCTGCATCCCTGCGGCGGTGCTCGGTCTTATTATCGACGAGTGGCTCGAGGGAATGCTCTATGAGGACGAGATGCACGTTTCGTTTGCGGGTGCTATGGTAATTGCGGCGGCGCTCGTCGTCTACGGTATCGCATTTATCCTGATCGAGAGAATAAACGCAAAAAAGAAGTTTGAGGTTACCGATGTTGACTCGCTCACTTATTCAAAGGCGCTCGGAATAGGACTTTTCCAGAGCCTTGCGCTTATCCCGGGAACCTCACGCTCGGGCTCTACCATCATGGGTGCTTCGATCCTCGGTGTCGGCAGAACTGCGGCGGCGGAGTTTTCCTTCTTCCTTGCGGTCCCCGTAATGTTCGGAGCGAGCGGTCTCAAGCTTGCCAAATACTTTATCAAGGGCAACACCTTTACAGCGGATGAGGTGCTTATACTTGCGGTCGGATGTATCACGGCGTTTGTCGTATCGCTTGCCGCTATCAAGTTCCTTATGAACTTTGTGCGCAATCACAGCTTTGCATCCTTCGGATGGTACAGAATAATTCTCGGTATCATCGTTGTGCTTTACTTTATTTTCAGATAACGGAAGTATATTAAATGACGGATAATACAAATTTCGACCCCCGCCTGTGCGACGGAATGACGCTTGCCTATCTCGGGGATTCGGTAATGGAGCTTTACGTCAGGGAAAGACTCGTCAAAAGCGGTATCACCCGCGCGGGAGAGCTTAACACCCGTGCCCACGAGATAGTCCGCGCGACGAGCCAGGCGAAGGCTTTTCACAGGATAGAGCAGATGCTGACCGAGGAGGAGGGGGACTATTTCAGACGAGGCAGAAACTCGGGACATCTCTCAGCGCCCCGCTCGGCGACCATTTCCGAATACCGTACGGCGACAGGCTTTGAGGCGGTGCTCGGGTATCTTCACCTGACGGGAAACAAGGACAGGATAAACGAGCTGCTCTATGCTGCTTACGGGTTATAGAAATGAGAATATATATTGACTCGAAAAAGCCCGTCCACGAGGGTGCGGGCGTATGTATAAAGCTGTCTCTTGAAGCGGACTCGGGAGAGCGGGCGGAGATGGAGACGATAATATCCTTCGACGATTATTCGGTGCTGTCCGAGTATATCAGAGAGGGGGAGATAAGCGAGGAATTCTTCTCTGTGCTTGAGGAGAAGGGCAGGATATACGCCGCCTTTTCTTACGGTATGTATCTGCTCGGCTTTGGAGAATGCCCGAGAAAGAAGCTCGTGTCAAAGCTCGTGAGAAAGGGACATGACCGCGAAAGCGCCGAGACTGCCGCCGATATGCTCGTTTCAGCCGGGTATATAGACGAGTTTGAACTCGTGCATTCAGCCATGCTCCACGCCTGCCGCGACAAATGCTACGGCAGACGAAGGATAATCGCAGAGCTCTACGAAAAGGGATATTCCCGCGAGACTGTACAGGAGGCGTTCCGCCTCTTTGAAGGCGAGCTTGACTACGATGAGGCAAGGCGGAAGCTGCTGAAGATGAAATTCGGCTCGGAGGACCCCGAGCCCGGGGATATCAAGGAAAAGCAAAGGATAATGAACGTGCTCTACCGTTACGGACATTGAGTGCGGATAAAGAAAACAGAGGAAAAAGAAAAATGACAAAGATCGGATTCGTTTCACTCGGATGCTCCAAGAATACAGTCGATACCGAGGTGATGCTCCACAGACTTATGACGGCGGGATACGAGATAACCCCCGAGCCCACCGAGGCTGATATAGTAGTTATCAACACCTGCGCGTTTATCGAGAGCGCAAAGCAGGAATCAATAGACAATATTTTAGATATCGCATATCTCAAGGAGCACCATGCACTTAAGGGTATCGTGGTCTGTGGGTGCCTCGGCGAGAGATACGGTGCACAGATCCTCGAGGAAATGCCCGAGGTCGATGCTGTGCTCGGAACCGGCTCTTATGACGATATCGTTGAGGCGGTCAGGGCTGTAGAAAAGAAGAAAAAGGGATACTTTTCCCACAAGGATAAAAACGAGGCGGTGCTCGGAGGCGAGCGCGTGCTCACCACGGGTGAGAGCATGGCTTATCTCAAGATAGCCGAGGGGTGTGATAACTGCTGCACCTACTGTGCTATTCCTCTCATCAGAGGAAGGTTCCGCTCGCGTCCCATGGAGGATATCATCGCGGAAGCAAAGGAGCTCGATTCCATCGGTGTCAAGGAGCTGAATATCATAGCACAGGACACCAGCCGCTACGGACTTGACCTTTACGGCGGGTACAAGCTCGCAGAGCTTGTGGAGAAGATACTCGAGAACACCGAGATCCCGTGGATCAGACTTCTCTACCTCTATCCCGACAAGATAACCGACGAGCTGATAGAGGTCATCAAGAACAATGACAGAGTTGTCAAGTACGCCGATATTCCGATACAGCATATCTCGGATAAGATACTCAAGGCAATGAACCGCCACGGCGACTCGGCTATGATACGCGATGCTGTATCAAGGCTCAGAGCGGCAATCCCCGATATAACGCTTCGCACCACCGCTATCGTTGGCTTCCCCGGGGAGACGGAGGAGGACTTTTCTGAGCTTTGCGAGTTTATCAAGGAGACGAAATTCGACCGCTTCGGCGCATTTACCTACTCTCAGGAGGAGGATACGGCGGCAGCGGGCTTCGACGGACAGGTCGACGAGCAGACGAAGCAGGACCGCTACGATATCATCATGCGCGAGCAGTTGTATATCAGTGCCGATAAGACCGCTTCCATGGTCGGAAAGACGGTGCGCGTGTTCTGCGAGGGCTTCGACCCCGTATCCGAGACTCACTTTGGCAGAAGCGAGGCGGATGCCCCAGACGTAGACGGAAAGATATTCTTTACGTCGAGAAAGAAGCTTCCCGAGGGAGCGTTCGTTGACGTGAAGATAACCGAAGCACTTGATTACGATCTTATAGGTAAAGCATTATAATTCCGAGGAGAAAAAGAAATGAGTACCGAAAATACGCAAAAAAAGCAGAAAATGAATCTTCCCAACCGCCTGACCGTTCTGAGAATGTGTCTTGTTCCCGTATTTATGGCAGTTATGCTTTTGCCGATAGGAAGGCTGATGCCCGAGAGCCTCGCGTGGTGGCTTCCGAGAACAGTTGCGGCAGTAATATTTATCGTCAGCTCCTTTACCGACATGCTCGACGGAAAGATAGCGAGAAAGTACAATCTTGTGACCGATTTCGGAAAGTTTCTCGATCCGCTTGCCGACAAAACGCTCGTTATCGGAGCGCTTCTTGCCTGCTCTATCGCATATTGCGACAAGCTCGGCTGGGCGCTTGGATGGGTAACCTTTATCGTTATATTCAGAGAATTTGCGGTCACGAGCATGAGACTTGTCGTAGTCAACACATCGGGTATCGTCGTTGCGGCTTCTATGCTCGGGAAGATAAAGACCGTTTCGCAGATAGTCGGTATATGCTTTATACTGCTCGAGCCCGTAGTTCTTACTCCTCTTCTGAGAATGGCAATACCCTCATTTCCCGAGTATCTTTTCAGCTATATATGTATGATAGTGCTTACCGTCACTACCGCAGTTTCGGGCTTTGATTATATCAAGTCCTATTGGAAATACATAGACTCCAACAAGTAATAAAACGCCAAAAACAGAGGTATCAGCCATGACAGCGCATATTCGGATGCGAGAAAAAGCACGAATAATGGACGAGCAGGCGATCGGCAGAGCTATCACCCGGATATCGCACGAGATACTCGAGCGCAACGAGGGAATAGAGAACGTCGTTATTCTCGGTGTGCACCGCAGAGGTGCAGATCTTGCCCGCCGCCTTGCCGACAGGATAGAACGTATAGAGGGAAGCCGCCCTCTTTTCGGCGTGCTCGATATAACGCATTACAGAGACGATATCGATCACAGCGATGCCGCATGCGTGCTCAGAGAAAGCACGATCGATTTTTCGCTTGATTCGAAGATAGTAGTTATAGTTGACGATGTAATATATACGGGCAGAACAGTCAGAGCCGCGATCGATGCGATATTCGATCTCGGCAGACCTGCCGCTGTTCAGCTTGCCGTGCTTGTTGACAGAGGCCTTCGCGAGCTTCCGATCCGCCCTGACTTCGTAGGGAAAAACGTACCGACAAGCCACTCTGAGCATATCCGTGTGCGCCTTCGCGAGCGCGACGGCGTAGAGTGCGACACGGTCTCCATTTTTGAGTAAAGTATGAAGCCGACCTCTCCGCTCAACAGATTTTTCAGCCTTTTATTTCCGCCTAAATGCCTCGGGTGCGGAGCCGTTCTTCTCGATTCGGGCGGAATACTTTGCGACCGATGCCTTGTGCGCTACGATCAGCTCTACCACCGAAAGTGCCGCTGGTGCGGAAACGATCTTTGTGCGTGCGATTGCACCAAGGAAGGGATCGAATCCTACGGCGTGTGGCGGCTCGGAAAGCTGTGCGCATATCTTCCGAAGGAAAAGAACAGCCCCTTCAAGGGAATGCTTTATTCCTTCAAGCACAAAAACGGCACCGATGTGCGCGAGCACTTCGCCGAGAAAATGGCGGATATGATACGCCGAAAATGCAGGGGTTATGAGAATTTCACCATCTGTTACGTTCCGAGAAGCATAGCCTCCTATAAGAAATACGGCTATGATCATATGCGGGAGCTTTGTGCGCTTGTCGCAAGAAAGCTCGGCATGGAATACGAGGATCTTTTTTACAGAGAGAAAAACGCAAAGATCCAGAAGGAGCTCGGACGTGATGCCCGCTTCTATAATGCCCGTAAAAGCATCATGCTGAGAGAGGATGCCGATGTCTCGGAGCGCCGCTTTATATTGCTTGATGACGTATGCGTCACGGGCGCGTCGCTCGGCAGATGCGCAACTCTGCTTATAAACGAAAACGCCCGCGAGGTGCGGTGCTTCGTTATAGCGGTAAGACCGTAATAGAATGAATGAAAAAAGACGGGGGAGGACTTTTCGCAAAAGTCCTCCCCCGTAACCCCCTCTCAAAAACCTTTATCCCTTGTGTTGAACAAACCATACTTTGTGCTCCATCGCTTGACGGGGCACTTTTTTCTTTTCCCCAAGCTCGCACGGAGTGCTCGAAGGCTGCTACGGTTTATGCTGTGCTCCCATCGCCGCTGTCATCCTCGAGCGAAGCGAAGGATCTGAGCGGCAGTAGAAAATAACGAGAATGAGCGTAGCATAGCCTCCCTCCGAGAGGGAGGTGGATTTTTGCGTAGCAAAAAGACGGAAGGAGTCTGCGAAAACAACATTTTTTGCAA
The DNA here is from genome assembly GCA_045586105.1 of Eubacteriales bacterium. Classification (GTDB taxonomy): domain Bacteria; phylum Bacillota; class Clostridia; order Oscillospirales; family CAG-272; genus JAZMZS01. Next base: position 12,773 of record JAZMZS010000191.1, read on the forward strand.
AATCCTTACTTGCGCGTGCTCCTTCAGTCACCTACGGTGACAGCTTCCTCCCAGAGGAAGCCTACGCTACGCACAAAGCTCGCCTATTTACATTGTCGACACAAGTGACGAGCGCACCGCGCGAGCTTGGGGATAAAGAAAAAAACACCCCACTAAAACGTGAAGTGCATAAAGCTTTTTGGAAAGGGGTACGGGGAAAACCTTTTCTCGAAAAAGGTTTTCCCTGACCGTTCCTCTTTGCTTCCCGCATCGAGCGCGCCGCGCGAGCTTGGGGTAAAGGGAAAGCACCCCGCTTATCCGTGAAGTGCATAAAGATTTTTGGAGGGAGAGCACGAGAGGGAACCTTTTGCAAAAGGTTCCCTCTCGACTATCTTTACCTATTCAACCTTACTGAGCCGCGTCAACGATAGCGGTGAATGCATCCGTCTTGAGGGATGCACCGCCGATAAGACCGCCGTCAACGTTCTCCTTGGAGAGAAGCTCTGCAGCGTTCTTGTCGTTCATGCTTCCGCCGTACTGAATGGTGATCTCAGCGGCAGCCTCAGCGCCGTAGAGAGCGGCAACGGTGTCACGGATAACTCCGCAGGTCTCGTCAGCCTGCTCGGGAGTAGCGGTGAGACCCGTTCCGATAGCCCAAACGGGCTCGTACGCGATGATGACGTTCTTGAGCTCCTCGGCGGTGATGCCTGCGAGGTCAAGCTTGGTCTGCATGGAAACGATCTCGTTGGTGATGCCGGACTGTCTCTCGGCGAGGACCTCACCGAGGCAGAGGATGACCTTCAGCCCTTTTGCGAGAGCTGCCTTCGTGCGAAGGTTTACGGTCTCGTCGGTCTCGCCGAAGTACTGACGGCGCTCGGAGTGACCGATGATAACGTACTCAACTCCGCACTCACAGAGCATTTCTGCGCTGATCTCGCCGGTGTAAGCACCGCTTTCCTTGAAGTGTACGTTCTGAGCGCCTACGTGGATGTTGGTACCCTTAGCAGCCTCAACTGCTGCGGCGATGTCAACGAAGGGAACGCAGAGAACGATGTCGCACGCATCCTTGCCCGCTACCATGGGAGCGAGCGCGGTGATGAATTCTTTAGTCTTTGCAGGGGTCTGGTTCATCTTCCAGTTTCCTGCGATAACGGTCTTTCTCATTTTAAACTACCTCGGTCATCTTATTTGTCAAGAAGGCAAGCGATACCGGGAAGCTCAAGACCCTCAAGGAACTCGAGAGAAGCGCCGCCGCCGGTAGAGATGTGAGTAATTCTGTCAGCAAAGCCGAGCTGCTCGCAAGCTGCAGCGGAGTCGCCGCCTCCTACGATGGTGGTAGCCTCGGACTCAGCGAGAGCCTCTGCAACGGAGATGGTTCCGCGAGCGAGAATGGGATTTTCAAATACGCCCATCGGTCCGTTCCATACGACGGTCTTAGCGTTCTTTGCAGCGTCAGCGAAGAGAGCTCTGGTCTTCTCGCCGATGTCAAGACCCATCATGTCAGCGGGAATGCTGTCGGAAGCAACGGTGGTAATCTCGATCTCAGCGTCGATAGGATCGGGGAAGGACTTGGTGATAACGGTGTCGATGGGGAGAAGAAGCTTAACGCCCTTTTCCTCAGCCTTAGCCATCATGTCGCGGCAGTAGTCTACCTTGGACTCGTCGAAGAGAGAGGTACCGATGCAGTAGCCCTTAGCTGCGAGGAAGGTGTAAGCCATACCGCCGCCGATGATAAGGGTGTCGACCTTGGTGAGAAGGTTGTTGATAACGTTGAGCTTGTCGGATACCTTAGCGCCGCCGAGAATAGCAACGAAGGGACGAGCGGGATCAGCGAGAGCCTTGCCCATGATGCCGATCTCCTTCTGAATGAGGTAACCGCAAACTGCGGGAAGATATGCAGCAACGCCTGCAGTAGTGGCGTGTGCTCTGTGAGCGGTACCGAACGCATCGTTTACGTAGACCTCAGCCATATCAGCGAGCTCACGTGCAAATTCGGGATCGTTCTTTTCCTCTCTTGCGTCGAAACGTACGTTCTCAAGAAGCATAGCCTCGCCCTCACCGAGAGCTGCAGCCTTTGCCTTTGCATCCTCGCCTGTGATATCAGCTGCAAGAGCTACGTTCTGACCGAGAAGCTCGGTGAGCTTAGCGGCAACGGGAGCGAGAGAGTACTTGGGATTTACCTGTCCCTTGGGCTTGCCCATGTGAGAGCAGAGGATGACCTTTGCGCCCTTGGAGATAAGGTACTTGATGGTGGGGAGTGCCTCTACGATTCTCTTATCGGAGGTAATAACGCCGTCCTTGAGCGGAACGTTGAAGTCGCAACGTACAAGAACCTTCTTGCCGCTGACCTCGATGTCTTCGATGGTTTTCTTGTTGTACATAACTTTCACCTCATGTAAATATATAAATTTTTAAAATAACTGCTTGATATACGGCGCTTTATCCCGAAAATCCATGCGCTGTCGGAAAATATTACCGCATTCACGGTTAGTTTAACACATTTTGATGAAAATATCAATATAATTTGTTAAATCTCTGACAAAAATTGTTCGGAATTTCTCTTCATTTTTCCACTTGACAAACGGGCGGTTTGGCGTTAGAATATAAAAAGAGACAAAAAGTCTCATAAATCAAAAAAGGAAGGGGTGAGACGCGTGACGGAGGCAGAGCGTGAAGCCGAGAATAAAGAAGCGTATATGTGTATAGACCTCAAGTCCTTTTTTGCCTCGGTCGAATGCGTGGAGCGCGGGCTCGATCCTATGACGACGAAGCTCGTCGTGGCGGATTCCGAGCGCGGAGAGGGAACTATATGCCTTGCCGTTACCCCCGCAATGAAGGCGCTCGGGGTGAAGAACAGATGCCGCGTCTACGAGATCCCGAAGAGCATCGAATATATAAAGGCGGAGCCGAGAATGCAGAAGTATATCGATTATTCTGCGAAAATTTACGGAATATACCTCGATTACATCTGCCCCGACGATATACACGTGTATTCTATAGACGAGGTATTCATATACGCTCAGCCGTATTTGAAGCTGTATAATATGAGCTGCCGCGAGCTTGCCTGCGAGATAATGAAGAGCATCTACCAAAAGACGGGCATCCGCGCTGCCTGCGGTATCGGCACGAATATGTATCTGTGCAAGATAGCGCTTGATATCGAGGCAAAGCACGCGCTTGACTTTATCGGAGAGCTTGACGAGGAAAGCTACAGAGAAAAGCTGTGGACACACCGCCCGCTCACCGACTTCTGGCGTATAGGAGCACGAACTGCCGCGAGACTTGCAAAATACGGAATTTACACTATGAGGGATATAACGATAATAGACGAGGATCTGCTCTATTCCTGGTTCGGGATAGATGCGGAGCTGCTGATCGACCACGCGTGGGGGCGCGAGAGCACCCGCATGGAGGATATAAAGAATTACAAAACGCGCTCGCGCTCGATCTCGAGCGGTCAGGTGCTTATGCGGGATTATGCGAGAGACGAGGCAAGGGTGATATGCACCGAAATGACCGAGGCGCTGTGCCTTGAGCTCGTTCGCGAAGCACTCGTTTGCGAGAATATTTCTCTGTATATACTTTACTCGAACGGCGAGAGCGACGGAGGGAGCGTGCGCCTGCCTTACCGAGCGAGTGCCGAGCATATCATAGTTCCCGCAATGCAGAGGATATATGACAGAATAGCGGATGCTGACGGCATACGCAGACTGAATATTTCATTCGGTAACGTGAGCATTGAGGACGGTGTTCAGTACAGTCTCTTTGACGACGTGGAAGCGCTCGAGCATGACAGGGCGATACAGAACACCATGATAGATATAAAGAAAAAATACGGGCTGAATGCGATCCTTAAAGGGATAAATTACACCGAAGCATCAAACGCCCGCGAGCGTAATATGCAGATAGGAGGACACAAAAGTGGGAACAAGACCGCGCCTGCCAATGGCGAGGGCTGACAGGGCAAAGCAGTTTGCCCCATTCTCGGCCTTAAAGGGACTTGAGAGCGCGATAGAAAGAAAACGTCTGCTCGCAACGACGAGACGTACCCCCGCCGAGCATGAAGCAGAGATACTCAACGACCGCCTCACCCGTCTTTCTGCGGGGGAGCGCGTGTACGTGATGTATTACACGAAAAAGGGGTATATCAAGCGCACCGTTACCGTCTTTGACGTTGACGTGACGAAAAGAGCGATACTCACCGACGGCGAGTATATCTTCTTTGACGATATCTACGCTATAAAGAGCGTGTGATAATTTGCCCATTTCATTGACACGACTTTTTCTTTGATGTATAATATTGATGAAAAATCAAAGGGAAGTGATGCGCGTGACGGGAGGCGGACCTATGGGGCGCTTCGGCTCCGATTACGAATACGAAAAAATACCAAAGCCGAAGAATATCGGCGAGATCCCCGCGTACCTTGCAAAGGTGCTCGGAGGCTTCTTTTTGCGCTTTACCTACATTCTCAGACTCGTCTGGAAGACGGGGCCGTGGATACTTTTTCTCATGGCGTTTTTTGCTCTCTTCAACGGCGTCACGCCCGTTGTCAGCTCGGTCATATCGAAAAATATCTTAAACGCTCTGCAGACTGCGATCTCAGATGGAGAGATATCGCGTTTTATCGGCTCGGACGCGTTTTATCTGATAATACTTCTTTTCTCCATACGCTTCTTAAAGCGCATAGAAACGACCGCGTCAAGTGCTCTTGAGAGAATTGCGGGTGAGCTTCTCGTCCGTCAGGTCAAGCTGCAGATAATGCAAAAGACGCGCGAGATAGATCTTGCATCCTTTGATATTCCTCAGTTCTATGAGAAGCTGGAGAATGCAAACCGCGAGGCGGGTGCGCGTCCGCTCAATATTCTCACGCGTACCTTTTCTATCATCAGCACGATGATAGAGCTTGTCAGCTATATAGTTATACTTGCGGGGGCACCGGGCATCGGCTATGCGGTCTTCGTAATAATGGTGATAGCGGTGCCTAACGCCGTGGTCAATTTCATATACAGAAGAAAGAACTTCCGATATATGCGCCACCGCTCGAAGGAGCGCCGTCAGATGAATTATTACTCGGATCTCCTCGTCAACAAGGATATGGCGAAGGAGGTGCGTCTGCTCGATCTGTCGGACACCTTCATCGCGCGCTTTATGGCGGTGTTTGCCGACTATTACCGAGGGGTAAGAAGGCTGATCACCCAGGAGAGCGTCCTTCATATGCTGTTCGGAACCCTGACCGTCGTCACCAATCTGTACTTTTATCTCCATATAGCAGGGGACGTCTTCAGCGGAAATATCCTTATCGGTGACTATACTCTGTATACCACCGCTATCGTAAGCATAGCGTCCTGCGTTACCACGCTTATAAACACCTCTGCCACGATATACGAGGGAACTCTGTTTATCGACAATCTCATCTCGTTTATGGATGAAAAGCAGACGCTTCTTCCCACGCTTTCAGAGCCTCGCAGAGTGGCTCACGGCAGAGAGCATACGATAGAATTCAAGGACGTCAGTTTCAGATATCCCGGGACCGAGCGCGACGTGCTGAAGGGTATAAATCTTAAGTTTTCAGCAGATGATACCGTCGTTCTCGTTGGACTCAACGGGGCAGGCAAGACCACACTCATCAAGCTTCTTACCCGCCTCTACGACCCCACCGAGGGGTGCATTTACCTTGACGGTCACGATATCCGCGAGTATGACGTGAAGGACCTGTACGGCATGTTCGGCATAGTTTTCCAGGATTTTGGCAAGTATGCGGTATCGGTCAGCGAGAATATTGTTTTCGGCGATATACATAAGCAGTACAGCGAGGAAGACGTAAAACGATCAGCCGAGGAAGCGAATGCCGCTGAGTATATTTCCGAGCTTCCCGACGGCTTTGATACCCCTCTTATGCGTATATTCGAGAAGAACGGCATAGAGCTGTCGGGCGGACAGTGGCAGAAGCTCGCAATAGCGCGCGCCTTTTACGCCGAGTCTGACGTTCTTATTCTTGACGAGCCGACGGCGGCTCTCGATCCGATAGCGGAGAAAAACGTGTTCGATCAGTTCGACCGCCTCAGAGAAAACAAAATGACGATATTCGTCTCGCACAGACTGTCCTCCGCCACGGGAGCAGACATTATCGTAGTGCTTGAGAACGGGCAGGTCATCGAAACGGGCACGCATCCCGAGCTGATGGAAAAGAAGGGCAAGTATCACGAGCTCTTTACCGTTCAGGCTGAGCGATACATCAAGGGCGCGGAGATGGACGGTGAGCCGCGTGAGCGCCGCCACGGACACGGACAAAAGCCCCGCCCCGACGCTTCTGACAGAGCGTGATACATTAACCGAAGAAAGAACGAAAAATGAAGCTTATGATCTCACTCTACAAAAAATATAAGGAAATAATAGACTACCTCTTCTGGGGAGTAATGACCACGCTTGTCAGCTGGGGAAGCTACGCCGTTTTCTCGCTGATATTCGGCACACTTTCCGAGAACGCCGTGCTCGTTTCGGGCGCGGCAAACATTCTCTCTATCGCTTGCGCCATAGCCTTTGCTTACGTCACGAACAAGCTTTGGGTGTTCGGCAGTAAAAGCTGGAGCCGCGCGGTGGTGCTTCCCGAGCTTGCAAAATTCCTCTCGGCCCGTCTCGTGACGGCGGTCGTGGAGTTTGCAGGCGTTCCCGCGCTCGTCGCACTCGGCATGGACGGAACTGTGTTTGGCATCGAGGGAATGATAGCAAAGGCAATCGTCAGCGTCGTTGTGGTTATACTGAATTACGTTTTCAGTAAGCTTTTCGTATTTAAAAAATAACTTTGCCGATAATAAACGGGGAGGAGAACCCGCATGGAAGATCCTGTGGTAAAAAGCACGTCTTCTCCGAGGGAGGACAGGTGTATATACGATCTCATTGAAAGCAAGCTTGGCGATAGATATACCGTGATCAAACGGTCTCTCGGGGGCTTGTGCTGCTGCGATGCAAGATGCCTTGTTATCGATAAAAGTAACGGAAAGCAATGTTTAATGCACGTATGCGATAAAAGTGATCCGCTTTACACACCCGACATGAGAGCCGGATCGTTTTCTGAATTCTTTTTTATACGCCATATGAAGCATCCGTCAATTCCCAAGGTATGCGATGTCGTAGAGGACGATGACGCTCTCTTTATCGTATTAGAATGCATCTACGGCGATACTCTTGAGAAAATTGTAGAAACAAACGGCGCACAGCCTGTCGATAAGGTCATAGAATGGGGAAGGCAGATCTGTGAGATGCTCTTATATCTGAAAGGGCAGAGCTCTCCGGTATTTTGCTTGAATCTGAATCCGAGAAACCTGTTGCTGACCTCGGATGGGATCATAAAGCTGGTTGATTTGGTTGGCTTGTGTACTCGTGAGCGAATGCTAATGTTCGATTCAAATACAAGAGGCTATGCTGCCCCGGAGCGGTATGGCTGTATTGGATCTTTCGATGTGCGCACGGAGATCTACGAGTTGGGTGCTACGCTGTACTGTCTCGTAACGGGAATTAACCCCGAAGAGCCGCCGTATGAGATATTGCCGATCCGTTCGGTAGATCCAAGTCTTCCTGAGGGGGTGGAGTGTATCATCTTGAAATGTACCGAGCGTAATCCCGATAAAAGATACCAATCACTCGATAAGCTTGTTGCAGATCTTAACTGCTATCAAATGATTCAAGCACCAAAGCCCAAAGGTATTATAGAATGGCTTTTTGGCAAAAAATAAGAATTTGGCAATACCGGTGCGAACCCGTCACGAGGCAAATACTTTTCAAAATACTGTCATAGGAAAGAGAGGTGAGAGCGCATGGACGAATTCAAGCTGAAAAGCACGTATTCGCCTACGGGCGACCAGCCCGAGGCAATAGCCCGTCTGACCGCAGGCGTAGAGGCGGGAATGAAAAAGCAGACCCTGCTCGGCGTTACGGGCTCCGGTAAGACCTTCACGATGGCGAATATCATCGCCAACGTAAATAAGCCCACCCTCGTTCTCGCTCACAATAAGACCCTCGCCGCACAGCTATGTTCGGAGTTTAGAGAGTTCTTTCCCGAAAATGCGGTCGAGTACTTCGTTTCCTACTACGATTACTATCAGCCCGAGGCGTATATCCCCGGAAAGGATATGTACATCGAGAAGGACGCGATGATAAATGACGAGATAGACAAGCTCCGTCACAGCGCGACCTCCTATCTTTTCGAGAGACGTGACGTAATTATCGTAGCGAGCGTTTCCTGTATATATTCGCTCGGAGATCCTGCGGAGTACAAGTCGCTTCTGTGCGATCTCAGAGAGGGAATGACTATCGAGCGCGACGACGTGATACGTCGGCTCATTTCTATCGGATACGAGCGAAACGACATATCCCTCGTCCGTGACAAATTCCGTGTGCGCGGTGACGTTATCGAGGTCATGCCCGCACGAACGAGCGAGGCGGCGGTAAGAATAGAATTCTTCGGTGACGAGATAGACAGGATAAGCGAGATAAATACCCTCACCGGGGAGGTATTGCGCGAGCTTTCTTACGTCGGAATATTCCCCGCAACGCACTACGCGGTGTCTGACGAGAACCGCGAGCGCGCTATCCGAGAGATCGAGCGCGAGCTTGAGGAGCGCGTGGAGTTCTTCAGGAGCCAAAACAAGCATATAGAGGCTCAGCGCATCGAGGAGCGTACCAAGTACGATATCGAGATGCTCCGAGAGGTAGGCTTCTGCTCGGGAGTTGAGAACTACTCGCGCGTGCTTGCAGGCAGAAAGCCGGGCTCCACTGCGCACACGCTGCTTGACTATTTTCCCGACGATTTTCTCCTGTTCGTGGACGAGTCGCACGTGACCCTGCCGCAGGTTCGCGGAATGAGCGGCGGAGATACCGCAAGAAAGAAAAACCTCGTTGATTACGGCTTCCGTCTGCCCTCGGCGTACGATAACAGACCTCTGTATTTCGATGAATTCGAGAAAAAGATAAACCAGGCGATCTACGTCAGCGCCACCCCCGGCCCCTACGAAAAGGAGCATTCGGAGCAGGTGGCGGAGCAGATAATACGTCCTACGGGACTCGTTGATCCCGAGATAGAGATACGCCCCGTAGCAACCCAGATAGACGATCTCATGGGAGAGATCAAAAAGACGGTATCCGCGGGCGAGAGAGTGCTCGTTACTACCCTTACAAAGAAAATGGCGGAGGACCTGTCCGAATTCTTAGAGAATAACGGAATAAAGGTAAAATATATCCACCACACGATCGACACTCTTGAGCGAATGGAGATAATACGTGATCTGCGCCTCGGAGTTTTCGACGTGCTCGTCGGAATAAACCTTCTGCGCGAGGGACTCGATATTCCCGAGGTGTCGCTGGTGTGCATTCTCGACGCGGACAAGGAAGGTCTGCTCCGCTCGGAGACCTCTATCGTGCAGACGGTGGGACGTGCCGCGCGAAACGCCCACGGCAGAGTAATACTGTACGCCGACGTTATGACCCGCTCTATCAACGCGGCGGTAGCAGAGACGAACCGCCGCCGAAGGATTCAGCTTGACTACAACGAAAAGCACGGCATCATCCCGCAGACGGTAGTCAAGGATATCCGCGATATTATCGATATTTCCTCAAAGAACCCGAAGGATGGCAAAAAGCAGCAGAAGAAGCTCTCACCGAAGGACAAGGACAAGCTAATAGAGCAGCTTTCCGCCGAGATGAGAAGCGCCGCTTCCAAGCTCGAATTTGAAAAAGCGGCGTTCCTGCGCGATAAGATAAAGGAACTCAGACAAACGAAATAAAGAACGGGATGTGAAAAATGTCCGGACCGCGAAAAGCATTTCGCTATGAACAAACGTCACCTCTCGGCGTACAAAGTGCGCCTTCGGGATCCGTTTGCCGGCTCTGAATCATTTTTTATATCCTCGAAAACTAAAAAGAGGCTGTAAAACTTTGCGTTTTTATAGCCTCAAATTTCTCGAAAAAATCATTTACATTTAAAAATCAATGTTGTAGAATAATAAGCAAGTGAAGAAAAGATCATTCTTTGTCGCATTTGCACTCGGAGGGAGCCATGGCATACGATAAAATTACGGTAAAGGGCGCAAGAGTCCACAACCTCAAAAATATAGACGTGACGATTCCCCGAGACAAGCTCGTCGTGCTGACGGGACTTTCGGGCTCGGGCAAGTCCTCGCTTGCATTTGATACTCTCTACGCTGAGGGGCACAGGCGCTTCGTTGAGTCGCTTTCAAGCTATGCGAGAATGTTCTTAGGACAGATA
>JAZMZS010000192.1:0-22581 GCA_045586105.1 Eubacteriales bacterium
CACGTCTCGTCGGCAATCACGTATGAAAATACGCTCATGCCTCCTCGCGCTTGTTTCCTGTGTCTTGCGAAATTTCTACGGCGCGAGGGGTTTTGCGGATTAAAAGGTAATATAGCGTTTGTCACGCTTGTATAAATTCCGCAATACTTCGGAAACTGCACGTCTCGTCGGCAATCACGTATGAAAATACGCTCATGCCTCCTCGCGCTTGTTTCCTGTGTCTTGCGAAATTTCTACGGCGCGAGGGGTTTTGCGGATTAAAAGGTAATATAGCGTTCGTTACGCTTGGATCTTCTGCGCAATACTTCGGAGAATTGCGCGATACATGCGTTATAGACGGGGAAGAACCTTTTTGAGAAAAGGGTCTTCCCCGTACCCCTTTCCCAAAAACTTTTATAAGCTTTACGGCTTGCGTTGTGTTTACTCGACTGTTATCGTATATTTCGTCTTGTACGCTTCCTCGCACAGCCCCTCAAAGTCTACCTTGCCCTCCTCGCGCAGCACCTTGCCGAGCTCGGGGCGGGTCCTCGGGTGTCTGGGAGTGAATACCGTACAGCAGTCCTCATAGGGAAGGGTGGAGGTCTCAAAGGTGCCTACGCGCCTTGCGATCTCTACTATCTCCTCCTTGTCAAGACCGATACAGGGACGGAAGACGGGGCGCTTTGCGCATATGTCGGTAACGGCAAGCGCCTGCATCGTCTGGCTCGCGACCTGACCCACGCTCTCGCCCGTAATAAGAGCCTCGCATCCGTATTCCTCGGCGCATCGGTCAGCGAGCGTCATCATAAACCGGCGCAGAAGCAGCGTGAAGTAGTCCTCCTCGCATGCCTTTACGAGCTCCTCCTGTATATGAGTGAGCGAAATTATATGCACGTGTATCTTGCCCGCATACTGAGCGACGATCCTTGCGAGCTCGAGCACCTTTTCTCTTGCTCTCTCGCTCGTGTATGGGTAGGATTCGAAGTGCAGAGCCTCGATGATAACGCCCCTCTTTGCCATCATGTAGGCGGCAACGGGTGAATCTATGCCTCCCGAGAGAAGCAGAAGACCTCTGCCGTTCGAGCCGACGGGCATTCCGCCCGCGCCCTTTTGCTGAGCCGCGTGAACGTAAGCGTACTGCTCGCGCACCTCGACCCTGACAGTGATCTCCGGCTCGCGCACGTCTACCTTCATTCTCGGGCATGCCTCGAGCAGAGCTCCGCCCACCTCAGCCGCGATCTCGGGGGACTTGAGCGGGAAGCGCTTGTCCGAGCGCTTTGCCTCTACCTTGAAGGTACGCTTACCCGTAAAGAGCGGCGGGATATACTCGCGTGCAACGCGCGTGATATCCTCGATATCCTTTTCGCATACAGCCGCGCGGTTGTATGCGGCAATGCCGAACACACGTCCGACAGATTCGTACATTCCCTCGAAATCCGAAAACTCGTCGAGCGGCTCGATGTATACGGTAGACTGCATATGTGTGATCTTGAACGAGCCGAACTTCTTTGCACGTCTCTTCAGCTCTCTTGTGAGAATTCCCTCAAAGTAAGAGCGGTTCGCCCCCTTGAGCACTATCTCACCGTATTTGCATAAAATTACTTCTTTCATGGTCGTTTCCTTTTATTATAGTTTGTGAGCGATAGCGAGCAATCATAACTTGCCGAAGGCAATCATAGTTGTAAACGCGCAAGCACGCCGCGGATAGTTTTGGTGTGTATTAGTTTACAGTTTACAGTTATGATTTTGACTGCGTCAAAAGTTATGATATGAGTGCCTTGCACTCATAACTGATAGATCGTCAAAGACGATCTATCGTACCTGCCCGTTTCCCTTTATAAGATACTTTTCCGTCGTCAGGGCGTAAAGTCCCATCGGGCCTCTTGCATGGAGCTTCTGGGTGGATATTCCGATCTCGGCACCGAGACCGAACTCGCCTCCGTCGGTAAAGCGGGTAGAGGCGTTTGTGTACACGCACGCCGAGTCGATCATAGTCTCGAATTTAGCCGAATCGGAAAGGCTCTCGGTAATTATTGCCTCCGAGTGGTGTGTGGAATGTGAATTTATGTGTGCTATAGCCTCGTCGAGCGAGTCTACGATAATAACCGACATAATATAGTCGTTATATTCGGTATAATGATCCTCGTCCGTCGCGGGGGTGATATCGGGAAGGATGGCGAGCGTTCTTTCGCAGCCTCTGAGCTCTACCGAATCTCCGAGCGCCTCCTTGAGCGCGGGAAGAAATCTCGGTGCTATATCCGAATGCACCACAAGAGATTCTGCCGCGTTGCATACCGAGGGACGGTGCGTCTTTGCGTTGACCGTGACCTTTACCGCCATATCTGTATCCGCATCGCGGTTGACAAATACGTGGCAGTTGCCCGCGCCCGTCTCGATACAGGGAACGGTCGCATTCTCGTATACCGACCTTATCAGCGCCGCTCCGCCTCTGGGAATGAGCACGTCGATCAGCCCTCTCATGTTCATGAGTGCAGTTGAGGACTCGCGCTCGGTGCGCTCGATGAGTGAAACGGCATTCGGATCAACGCCGAAGTCCGAGAGCGCGCGCTTGATCACGCTAACGGTCGCTTTGTTTGTGTTTATTGCTTCCTTGCCTCCGCGAAGCACACAGCTGTTTGCAGTCTTGAGCGCAAGCACAGCGGCATCCACCGTCACATTCGGTCTTGCCTCGTATATCATTCCGACACATCCGAGAGGCGCGCGGATCTTTTCTATAACGAGCCCGTTCGGTCTGACCGTGCGCTCACCGCGTCCTATGGGGGACTCGAGCTTTGCAACACAGCGCACGGCATCAGCCGCCGCCGCTATTCTGTCCGCTCTGAAGCGGAGCCTGTCTATCATGGCAGGCTTTATTCCGTTTTTCTCTGCATTTTCACAGTCGAGCGCATTTGCTGCCTCTATATCGGCAGCGCCTGCCTCGAGCCCGTCCGCAATGGCGAGCAGAAGCGCATCCCGCTCGGCGCCCGACAGCGAAACGAGCGAAGCGCCCGCAGCCCTCGCACCCGTGCAGAGCTCCTTTACGTAATCAAATATCTCGTTCATTATGTGTTCTCCGTATCTTTGAAGGAATTGTTAGAGCAACTTTTCAGGATACCGTATCCCGCTTTGCCGCAAAGAAGGTGCCGCGCGCGTTGCCCTCGAGCACCGAATAGAGCACCGTCGGGTCTGTTCCTCTGACTATCATCATCGGAATTCCCACGCTCGTGACGAGATCCGCCGCCTTGATCTTGGAGTACATTCCTCCCGTGCCTCGGTCGGAGCCCGCCCCTCCTGCCGCCGCGTATACGCTTTCGTCTATACTATCAACGCGCTCGATCAGCCTTGCGTCGGGGTTCTTTCTCGGGTCGGAATCATAGTAGCCGTCGATGTCGGTCATGTTTATGAGCAGCTCCGCATGGCATACCATCGATACGTAAGCGGAGAGCGTGTCATTACCGCCGAACTTGATCTCCTCGTATGAGACAGAGTCGTTCTCGTTTACGATCGGTACAACGCCCATGCCGAGAAGCCGCAAAAACGTCCCCTCCGCCGCCTCGCGTCTGACGGGGTTGTCTATTACGTCCTTTGTCATCAGTATCTGTCCGACCGTGTGGCCGTACGAAGCGAAAAAGCGCTCGTATATACGCATCAGCTCACTCTGACCGACAGCCGCCAAAGCCATCTTCTCCTCTACCGACTCGGGACGGCGCTTCAGATGCGTGCGCGCAATTCCCGCAGAGACGGCACCCGAGGAAACGAGCACCACCTCGATACCGCTGTTTTTGATATCCGAGAGGGTGCGTGCGAGAAGCTCGATACGGTGGAGGTTGAGGTTTCCGTTTTCATGGGTAAGTGTGGATGATCCGATCTTTACGACTATTCTTTTTACGTTCTGTCTGATGTTGGTTTCCATGTTCTGCCTTGCCTGTTTGTAAATTTTCTGAGCGTTTTTTAAAAAAGGTATTCCCATATCGCCCGAATTATTGTATAATACACTTAGAATGCGGTAAGTATTGCTAATCTATTATATATAATAGAATGATTATAGCACACCCCCGCGCTTATTTCAAGAGGTTTTTTGACAGAGGTAAATATTATGACGGGACGAGCGGACAATTCCATATTTACCCCCGAGCTTCTTGCCCCCGCAGGCTCGCGTGAGTCGCTTGAAGCGGCAATAGACGCGGGAGCCGATGCCGTATATATGGGAGGAGAGTTCAACGCCCGTGCGGGTGCGCGCAATTTTGACCGTGACGCGATAAGGAAAGCGCTCAGGCTCTGCTCCGACTACGGTGTAAAGTCATATATCACCCTCAATACCCTCGTCTGCGAGAGGGAGATGCGGGATTGGCTCGAATACGCAGCGTACCTCTGGGAGTGCGGAGCGGATGCCTTTATCACGGCAGACCTCGGAGCGGCATCCCTTTTGCGGAGATATATTCCCGATGTCCGCCTTCATGCCTCTACCCAGATGTCGGTGCACGATCTTGCGGGAGTTGAGCTTCTCGCCTCGCTCGGATACGAGCGCGTGGTCGTTGCGCGCGAGCTTTCAGAGCGGGAGCTGCGCTATATAACCGGGAATACCGATACGGAGATAGAAGCATTCGTTCACGGAGCGCTATGTGTCTCGGCATCGGGACAGTGCCTTTTCTCCTCTCTTGTAGGAGGCAGAAGCGGCAACAGAGGCGAATGCGCCCAGCCCTGCCGTCTCGATTACAACGGAAGGAGCATTCTGTCGCTTCGCGACAGCTGTCTCGCGGGGCATATCACGGATATCTGCAAAATGGGTATAGCTTCTCTTAAAATAGAGGGAAGGATGAAGACCCCCGAATATGTCTACGGCACCGTCTCCACCTACAGACGTCTGCTTGACGAGCACAGAAACGCCTCCCCCGCCGAGATAGAAAAAATGGCAGAGCTCTTTTCCCGTTCCGGCTTTACAGACGGCTACTATACGGGTAAGAAGGATGCAATGCTCGGTGTCCGCACCGACCTTGATAAAAGAAAAAGCGCCTCCCTCCCTCCCTTTGAGGGACTGTCGCGGAGGATCGGCGCAGATATCGAGTGCGTTATAGAGAAGAATACCCCCGCACGCCTCACCGTCAGAGCGGGAGAGCGGTGCGCCGCCGTTGAGGGCGCGATACCCTCGGAGGCGCAGAACGCCCCGATAGACAAGAGCACGGGCGAGCGCTCGCTCGGCAAGCTCGGCAATACCCCCTTTGAAGCAAAAAGCATCACGGTCACCCTCGGAGAGGGACTGTTTATGCGCGCAGCAGATCTCAACGCCCTGCGACGAGCCGCCGTCGAGGCGCTCACCCCGTCTCCCGAGAGAAAAGGCGCACCCCCGCTTCCGGCAGAGCTTTTGGCAAAGCCCGCGGCAGACCCCGAGCCGCTCGGAGCCTCGGCAAGGCTTGCATCTCTCGGACAGCTTCGGGACAGCGGAATAAGCACCGCCGATATCGCGAGAATATACCTTCCTCTGTCCGAATTTTCGGAGGGGTGCGGAGCAAACGGAGTTATCCTGCCCCCTGTTGTGTTTGACACGGAGAGGGAGCGGATGACAGCAAGGCTTTCGGCGGCAAGGGAAGCAGGCGCGGAGTATGCCGTTGCATCGAATATATCACAGATCCCGCTTCTTTTTGAAATGGGCTTTACCGTTACCGCCGATTTCAGACTGAATTGCACAAATCCGTATACGGCAGAGTGTCTGCGCGCGCTCGGTGCACGCGAGATAATACTTTCTCCCGAGCTGAAGACGGGCGGAATGCGGGATATCCATGCGCAAAAGAGCGTTATCGTGTACGGAAGGATACCGCTTATGCTCTGCGAAAAATGCCCCGGTAAGGAAATGAAAAAATGCTCCGATTGCAGAGAGGGCAGACCCTATTATCTGACCGACCGCACGGGAATGCGCTTTCCCGTATTGAGAGAAGAGGGACACCGCGCGGTGATATACAACTGCGCCCCCGTTTATACGGCGGATACAAAGGACGCGCTCAGCCGTACGGGAAAGGCTGCTGCACATTTCATATTCTCTGACGAGAGCGGTGAGCAGATAAGGCGCATTCTCGATGCATACCGCACAGGCTCCCCCGCGCGCGAGGTGCTCGGAGCGGATGCGCGCTTCAGAAGGCTGCATTGATAGGCACAGACCGAAAAAGATACAGACCGAAAGGGATAAGAAAAGCATTATGATGACGATACAAAAGCATTTGGGAATAGACCTCGGCACCGCCAATACCCTCGTGTATGCCAAGGGCAAGGGGATCGTGCTCAGAGAGCCGAGCGTCGTTGCCGTGGACGAGCAGGAGAGACGCGTTCTTGCCGTAGGCCACAACGCCCGCATGATGATAGGAAAGACCCCCGGTGTCATTACTGCATACCGCCCCTTGAAGGACGGCGTTATCGCTGACTTTGAGGTAACCGCAAATATGCTCCACCAGTTTTTCTTGAAGACCTGCGGGACCCTCTTTCTCAACAGACCCAAGGTGGTCGTGTGCGTTCCGTACGGAGTTACGGGAGTAGAAAAGAGAGCGTTCGAGGACTCTGTCCTCGAGGCGGGAGCGAAGAGTGTCGCACTTATCGAGGAGCCGATAGCGGCGGCGATCGGTGCGGGACTTAAGATCGGCGGACCGCGCGGAACTATGGTAGTCGATATCGGAGGCGGAACCACCGAGGTCGCAGTGATGAGCCTCGGAGGACTTGTTCTTGCAAGCTCGCTCCGTGTCGGAGGAGATGCTATCGATAATGCGATAGTAAGCTATATGAAGAGAAAATACAACGTGCTGATAGGTAACGTGACCGCCGAGCAGCTGAAAAAATCAATAGGCTCGGTCGATCCCGTCTGCGACGTCGGCTCGCTTGAGATAAGAGGCCGTAACCTCATCTCGGGACTTCCCGCGACCCTGTCGATATCGAGCGCAGAGCTGAGAGAAGCGATGCAGGAGCAGATAATATCCATCGTCGAGACGGTCACGGCAACTCTCGAGAAGACCCCGCCCGAGCTTAGCGCCGATATATATGACAGCGGCATCAGGCTCACGGGAGGCGGCGCCGCCATCAAGGGAATGGACAGACTGCTGACCGAGGCTACGGGAGTTAACGTCTACGTAGCGCCCAAGCCCCTTGACAGCGTTATCACGGGTATCGGTATGATAATCGAAAAGGGCGATAAGTTCAACCTGCTTGAGTACCGCTCGAAGTAAAACGCTCTGCGTTTTGCTTCGAGGTGAAGCTTGACTTCGTCAAGTGAAGTTTCGGCTGTGCCGAAGTGAAATTTTCACCGATGTGCGGTGAAAGTATAGGTGAGTGCAAATGAACAATTTTTTCAAGAGCAGATTTTTTATAGTAACGCTGATAATAGCCATGTTTTTGTGCATCGTGCCGACCACTCTTGCGATCATGGGACAGGGCGGCTTTGTGCGCGGTGCGGTCGTTACGGTAATATCCCCCTTTCAGAGGCTTGCGGGCTTTGTCGGTGAGTCGCTCGGCGGCTTTGGACGTTATTTTACCCATTATGACGAGCTGAAGGAGGAAAACGAGCGCCTCAAGGCAGAGCTTGCCGCTATCAGAGAAGAGAACTACGAGGCTGTTATACGGAAGAATGAGAACGAATGGCTCAGAGGCTTCCTTGGGCTCAAGGCTGAGCACAGCTCCTTCGAGCTTTCGGATGCGAAGGTCGTCGGAAGGGAAACGACAAATACAAGGATCGTCTACACCCTTGACAGAGGCTCGGGTGCGGGAATAGAAAAGAACATGGCAGTCATCACCGCCGACGGGCTTGTCGGACATATAGTCGAGGTCGGGCTTACCTGGTCGAAGGCTGTTGCCCTGACAGACGGGCGCTCCCACGTCGGAGTATATACCGAGCGCACGGGAGCCCTCGGACTTATGTCGGGCGATATCGAGCTCTCGATGGAGGGAAAGTGCGAAGGGGTCTTCGACGAGGATGCCGAGATCGCAGAGGGAGACAGAGTGCTCACGAGCGGCATCGGCTCTGTCTATCCCGAGGGGCTTGCCGTAGGTGTTGTGAGCGAGGTGTACGTGGACGAATTCGACAGGACCCTCCATGCGGTAATAGAGCCCTTCGTTTCCTTTGACGGAATAGGTGCCGTAATGATAGTCCGCGGCTTTGCCGAGGACAGCGGGGAGTGACGCTATGAAGGACAAGAGAGAAATACTGTCAAATGTCCGCCCCTCCGCGATCATCAAGACGATCGTGTATACCTTCTTTTCGATCAGCCTGATATGTACCGTAAGCGCATTTTTGCCCTCGCTCGGCTACAGAGGCGCGGTGCCCGACCTTATTCTGTGTGCCGCGATAGCGCTGTCCTATTACGAGGGAGAGCGTGCGGCGGCAGTTTTCGGAATGCTCTCGGGATGGGCGCTTGAGGCGGTGGGAAGCACGGGCTTTTGCATTCTTCCCTTATTCTACATGCTCGCGGGATGTGTGTGCGCGATGCTTTTTATCAACATTCTCGGAAAAAACATCGGAGCGTACCTTATATACGTTGCCGGATTTTCGCTCGTGCGCGCGGCGATCTCGCTTATATATATTCAGTTTACTACGCCTGATTTTGCTATGGGAAGCGCCTTTTTGCGTGTTGTCCTGCCCGAATACGGCGTGACCCTGCTCGCTTCTCCCATCATCTTCCTTATCATGGGTCTGATATCGCGTATGCTCAACAGCAACAGAGGCATACAGGAGGGGAGATTGTCATAAATTTTCAGAGAATAATTATGACAGCTAAAATTGACCTTCGGTCAGCTAAATTCCCTTCGGGAGCTCGGTCAGCTGAAGGATGATCTGTTTTAACTGTGAGCAAAAGCGAAACACGTGATTTAGCTATATAATTAACGAACTATCAAATAAAATTTCCTTGAATGATTGGAATAACTGAGGATCTGATTAGCAGCGAAGCAATTCAGCTTCATTTTGGGGGTGTGTTATGCAGAACAAAAAGCCTGTGCAGATACTGCGCTATCTGTTTATAATAGCTTTTCTTATAGTGGTATGCTCGGTATTCTGCGCACGCCTTGTCAGTCTGCAGATCGTTGACAGACCCGAGGGGCTGGATGACGATATACAGACCTATGAGAGAACGGAAACGATCGTTGCCGCGCGCGGCGAGATATATGACCGAAACGGCGTCAAGCTTGTCAAAAACAGCTATGCAAGAGCGATAATCCTCGATTACGGAGACATGCCCTGGACGATAGAGGAAACGAACGCCCTTATTCTTGCCTGTGTCGAGCAGATAACGCTCGCGGACGGAGAGGAGGGGCTTACCCCAATCGAATATTTCCCCTTCGCTTCTGTCACGGGAGATGTCCGCTACAAGGAAAGCTACCTCGAGGGAGGGGAGGATCACTTCCGTCTCGAGAGGATGCTTGCGAGATATGAGAAGAAGGCGGACATGTCCGCTGCCGATTTTCTCGGATACCTCATGGCGAGATGGCACCTGACAGGCTCTGATGACGAGCTGATGTACAGCGAGGAAGAGACGTATATCCTGCTTTCCCGCCGTCTTGATATGGACTACGAGCAGTACGGACCGAGTACACCGTATTATATCAGCTATGATGCCAGCATGGGTGCGATCAGCCGTGTTCTTGAGCTCGGAATGAGAGGAGTGCTTACCCGCATAAAGTCGGAGCGCGAGTACCTTTACCCGGGGTATATGTCGCATGTCCTCGGCAAAACGGGAAAGATCCCCGCGGAGCAGGCGGACAGCTACCGTGAGCTCGGCTATCCGATGGACGCTATCGTCGGCACAAGCGGACTTGAGGCGGTGTACGAGCAGTATCTTCACGGCACGGACGGTGAGATAACGATAATAGAGGATAAGGAAGGAAACGAGCTTCGCAGATACGTCAGCCGTGAGCCGAGTGCGGGAAGCGACGTTTACCTTACCATAGATATAAACCTGCAGAAGGCAGCCGAGGACTCGCTTGCCTACAGAATAAAGAAGGTTGCCGCCGAGGGCGGAGCGCTCTCGGGTGCGGATGCGGATGCGGGTGCTGTCGTTGCGCTCGAGCCGAACAGCAACGGAGTGCTCGCCATAGCATCATATCCGACATATGACCTCACTACCTTCGAGAAGGAATATGCAGCTCTCGCCGAGGATGAAAAGGCACCCCTTCTCAACCGTGCTACGGGAGCGGCGTATGCGCCCGGCTCCACCTTCAAGCTTTGCACGGGTCTTGCCGCACTGACGGAGGGACTGATAACCGAGTTTACTACCATCAAGGACAAGGGAGTATACAGATATTATGACGATTACCAGCCTCACTGCTGGGTATATGACCAGAAGGGAACGACACACGGAGAGATAAACGTCGCTCAGGCGATAGAGCATTCCTGCAACTACTTTTTCTTTGACGTCGGCAGAGTAATGGGCATCGACACTCTCTGCAAATATGCCAATGCCTTCGGACTTGGCAGAGGCACGGGAATCGAGATACCCGAGACCACGGGAATTCTTGCATCCCCCTCTTATGTCGAGGGTAACGATATAGCAATGTGGATGCCGGGAGATACGCTTTCCGCTTCTATCGGTCAGTCATACCATCTGTTCACGCCGATACAGCTTGCCTGCTACCTGAGCACGGTGGTCAACCACGGCACGAGATATTCGGCGCATCTTCTCTATGAGGTGCGTAACTTCTCGACCGGAGAGACTGTGGCAGCGTACGAGAACAAGGTGATGGATGACACGATCCCTCTCTCCGAAGAGCACGTAAAGATCATCAAGTACGGCATGCGCCTTGTTATGAACCAGACCCTGACCAAGAGAGCGTTCCGCGACCTTACGGCGGTATCCGCCGCAGGAAAGACGGGAACTGCCCAGATCGGCTCGAAGAGCTCTGATAACGCTACATTTGTCAGCTTTGCGCCGTATTCGGAGCACCGTCCCCCCGAGATCGTGATCGCGGGGATCATCGAGCACGGAGCTACGGGAAACAACACCGCTTACGTTATCAGCGATATTATGGAGCAGTACTTCCAGGGAGAGGCAGAGATAGGCACATGACACAAAGAGAGAAAAAAGCCCTCGCCCTTGAGGTTGCGGCGGAGCTTGAGAAAATATATCCGGATGCGGAGTGTGCGCTTGAGTGGAAGGGCGAGCCGTGGAGGCTGCTCGTTATGTCACGCCTGTCTGCCCAGTGCACAGACAAAAAGGTAAATGCCGTCGCGCTCCCGCTCTTTGAGCGTTACCCTACGCCGGGGGAAATGGCGGATGCGGACATCGGTGAGCTTGAAGAGCTCGTGCGCCCCTGCGGGCTTTACCGCATGAAGGCGAAGAATATCAAGGATTCGCTACGGATCCTTGTCGACCGCCATGCAGGTGTGCTTCCCTCGGATATGGACGAGCTTCTCGCACTTCCCGGTGTCGGCAGAAAGATAGCCAATCTTCTGCGAGGCGACGTCTTCGGGCTCGGAGGGGTAGTAACGGATACGCATTTTATCAGAATATGCGGCAGGCTCGGCTTTTACAGCGAGCGCGAGAAAGATCCCGCTAAGATAGAAAAGCTATTTACCCCTCTTCTTCCTACCGGAATGCAGACTGACTTTTGCCACCGCATCGTGTGGTTCGGCAGAGAATACTGCACCTCGCAGTCCCCGAAATGCCGCGAATGTCCACTCGCGCATTTGTGCAAGAAAAACAGAACAAAATAACGAGCATGGGAAAGCTTTTGTAAAAAAGCCGTTTGTGGCGGCGCTATTGGTTCGGCTAAGTAATAATGCTTTGATTTGTTGCTATATGAGTGATCCATTTCAGCACCGTGTCCCGGTGCATTAGTGCAATGTTGTTCAATAACGAATATTTCAACAGTGCTTTTTCTCGAAAGGATGGCGATCAGTTTGAAAAAGCTGCTTTTATTGGTAAGCGTTGTTTCGCTTTTATTTATGCTTTCTTCCTGCTTGAACGTTGGGGGTTATCTTATAGGCGGATACGGAGATGCGCCGACCGGCAACGAAAACGCTGCAGCAGCTATTACAGGCAACGATGCCCCTGACACATTTGACAAGATAACGGATGATCAGTCGTCCGAAGCCACTCGACCCAATGACATAACACAAAAACCGGCGGTAACACAAAAAAAGCCTGCAGTAACACAAAAGCCTGTCGAGACCACACGGGCTCCGGCACCTCAAAACCCCTCCGCGCCATCTTCAAATACCGAGTGGGGAGCTTGTTATTTGGAGTATATTAAGTCGTTGGATGACGATGAAATATTCCCTCGTAAGTATGCGTTGATTTTTATTGATGACGATAATATTCCCGAGTTGTACGTAAGCGGTACCTTTGAGGCGGAAGGAGACCTTGTTTGCACGTATAAGAACGGCAAGTTGGTTATACAGCGTTTGTTCAGAATGTACGGAGGCAGATATATTGAGAGAAGCGGAAAACTGATCAACGACAACGGAAACTTCGGTAGCTTTTATGTTGATCTATACGTGCTTGGCGAAAATGGATTTGTCCAAACGTTAGAAGCTCAGCGTCTCGATAGTATTATGAGCGAAAGCGGAAAACCTTCGTACAGCGTAAACGGCAAGTCGGTAACTAAAGAAGAGTATGATTCTGCTATTGCTGCTGAAATGGATATGAGTGCCGCAAAAGCACTGCATCGGGATGCAGTGCTGCGGGCTGAAATAATACAGCAGCTTGCGAAGTATTGATCTAAAAAAACAGCGCTCAGAGCAACGGCTCTGAGCGTTGTTTTTTTGCAGTGCGCTCGTGTAAAAAGCGCCCATCCGCCCGCACGTCCCCGAGGGAGACGGAAGTGCTTTCGCGCCGCCTCTTATTTTCCGCTTCTTCGTATGTGGGAATAGATCATCGACTCAATTATCACGAGCAGGCAGAAGAACGCAAGCAGGGTCTTTGTAATATCGTTGTTTATGAAATTCATAGCCCTGTTGAAGCTGTCTGTGACGAGCAGAGCGAGCATAACGAGCCCGAGCGCGATATTCAGATGGGGAAGAGCCGAGACAAGATGCGATAATAGCTTTTTAACCGTTTTCATTTTTCTTTACCTCTCCTATGCAAATAATATCGTAGAGATTGCGCTGATCATCTCCGCGCTCCTCGTCTCCGCGTATCATCGTATGACCGAAATACGCCTGAGCGCTGTCGCCTCCGTCCATGTTGTATGCGGCGGTGCATCCGAGCTCCTCAAAGAGCTGCCCGAGCTGCGGGACCCTCACGCCCTGCGAATCCCCGCTTCTGCCGTCAACGACGATAAAGGAGTAGTGCCCCGGCTCATAATAGCCGAGACCCGCCCGCGGATGCCGCTGATCGATGACCTTGTCTCTGCCCGTCTCGTATTTTGTCAGCGCCTTGCCGTCAGCGTCTAGCAGAGAGGGACCGAAATTCCATATTTGATATGGGTTTTGCGCCTTGATCGCCGCAAGATCATAGGTCTTCGGAGTATAGGTCTCGAGGCGTCCGTCGTAGTAAAGCACACATACGTCGCTCTCGATATGACTGCTCTCTCTTATAAGAGAGCCGTTGCGCTCCGCCACGAGACAGTTGTTGACGTTTCCGAAATAATCTCCGTTCATCGCTGCGATCACAGCTCCGCCCGAAGCCTCCTCGCCGCGTGCGATAAGCTGCTCCGTCGTGTAGTCGCGCTTGTTGGTCGTAACGGTAAAGAGATTTTTGATGTTTCTGATATAAATGTCAAAAACGTAATACTGCACATAATAGGTCTTGTTCTTCGGCTCATAGTAGAGATCTGTCTCTACCTGAAGCAGACTGACGAAAATATCATGACTGCGGTATAGCGAGAGAAACTTCCCGTCGGGATGCCCCTGCAGCGTCAGACCGCTTTCGGAGGCGTACTCGCGTATCTGCGCATCGTCATTTAGCGTAACCGCCCCCTCGGGAGAAAATATGTGCGCAAACGCGGCCCCGAAATCCCCCGAGGTGTCGAGCATTACGCCGTCCCCGCCCTCTGTCGGTGCATCCGTATTCTCCCCGCGCTCGTCCGCGGCATGCGTGAATTGCTCGGGCGCCTCGGGCTCCTCAAGCTCTCCCCACAGTATCCTTACGTGATGATAATAGCAGAAGGTGCAGAGGATCGACCCCGCCAGAAGTATGTCGATCAGAGAAACCAGCCATACGGGTAGATTCTTTTTCATGTGCCCCGTCCTTTCTCCGTGAGATCTCGTTATGCAGTCGGAATATATGTATGGCTGCACTTTCGGTTATATGTTACATTTACTTTGTGTCCATATTATCATAACTGTGTGAAAAATTCAACACCGTAAAATAAAAAAACGCCGCCGTCCCGCAGCGCACCGCCCCGAGGCACCTTCGGTGCGTGAAATGCTCCCTTCGGGAGCACGATATTCCGCCTTTGGCAGAGCGATATTCCATCCCCGCTGTCATCCTTGAACGGAGCACAGCGCAGTGAAGGATCTGAGCGGGAGCACACGGTATCGTTTCAAACTGCTTGTCCTCAGATTCTTCGGTCGGGCAAACCCTCCCTCAAGAATGACCGGGCGGACGGAGCGGGCACAGGGCACCTTCGGTGCGTGAAGTTCCTCTCGCGCAAATGTGAAGGTGTTTTTTCTCCTTCGTCAAAAATCGAATTGATTATAAAAGTTACGAGCATGAGCGCAGCCCCCGCCCACGTTCCACGTAACTTAAGCACAGCAGATCAAAAAAACATGACAGCGGCATATCAGCATATTGCTTTTTTCACAAGAGTCTGTTATAATTCGGTTATACATAATTCAAATTGTGTATTATTATCTGGTTGAAACAAAGGAAAGAAAAGCAATGGGAGATTTGATTCGGAAGAAATTGATAGCCGCAAGGGTTTACCGCGTATGCTTTCTGGTGCTGTCGGTATTTGCCGCAGGTGTGTGCATAGCATCTGCTTTTGTAGAAAACAATGACGGTTTGTTTGCACTCATGTTTATCCTTTTTACCGCTTTGTGGATCTGCGCTTTGATCTACGTAGAAACGGTCATGCCCTTTACGTCCGCAGAAAAATGGCTCAGAGAAAAGGGGATGGAGCACGTTGCGGATGACATTGTTCTTGACAGCCCCATGCTGCCTCGGTCTAAGGTCTATTGCGGACAAAAAGCAATTTTTTTCAAAAAGCCCTGTGTTATCATTCCCTATGAGGAATTTGCGTGGGTCTATCTGTATCAAAGTTCAGCATACGGCATAATAACTGTGGATAAGGCTGTGATCGTTTATACTACGGATGGCAAAAAGATCACGTTGAGACCGAATTATGACGAGTTCAAATGGCTGCTTGATAATTATATCATACCAAACTCGCCTAACATTGTACTTGGATATAATGCCGAGCAAAGAGAAAGATACAGGCGGCTCAATCCTCGGTATGTTGAGGCAGGGAAGAGAACAAAGAGAATTTGGGGAATCGTTTTGATGTGCATCGGCGCCGTTCTCCTTGCAGCATTGCTTCTTAATATCAAAAACGCGGATATCCTGACGGCAGGGGTTATGATCTTAGTAGCTTTTGGCATAGGGGCGATCCTTTATATACTCGGCAAAAAGAAATGATGATCCCTGCTGCCTTTGCAATTATTACAATATGTATTCTGTGAGGTAAAAATGGTATACAGAGGTTATACGCCGGATGAGATAAATAAGGATAAAAGAAAAAATCTGGCAGGAATAATAGCGGTCGCTTTTCCTCTGCTGTTGGGCTTATTTATACTGGTTGGAGGAATATGGGGGCTGCTGAATATTCGGATAGAGGATGCGTCGGAGATCTCCTATGAGGAAATGGAAAGCGGCGAAGATTATTATTTTGGAGAATTGATCCTGGTTGATGTACAAGAAGTTGTTGAAAACCTATTGGACGGAAATACGATCGTGTACTACCTTGTGAGATTTACAGACAAGGACGGCAAAGTTGTTTATACCACACTAAGACCTGATGAGTACAGCGATCTTGCAAAAATATGCGAGGAATTTACAAACGATCCTGAGCGGGAAGTGGGAGACGTAGTGCTGAGCGGTTGCTTTTGCGGATACGATAATGGGCTGACAGTGCAGAAGGATTTAAAAGATGCGTATGAAGAGTACGCCGATATACTTCCGGGCGAGATCTTGGACCGGACATTTTTTGCGGACAGAGCTGAAACGATCGACGAGTACCGTCAGACCGAAGCTTCCCGCCAAATGTTATTATTCATCTTTGCGGGAGTGATCATTCTGCCATGCGCCATCGGCATGATCATGCTTTTACGAAAAAGAAAAGAGCTGGATATCTATCTGAAAGAATATGACTACGGCATATGAAGCTTATGAAGGAGAATACTTATGGATTTTTTCAAAAAGGTAAAAACAAAAATAAAGATCAAGAACTTTCTTTTGGCTGCGGCGCTTATTGCGCTTGCATGTCTTTCTGGCTTTATAGCGATCATGAACGGCTTTTCTGCGGAGACGGAGTGGCAGATAGGCATTCGAGGCTCAAGAAGTGGTATTCCCGTACCCAACTGGTTAATTTCTTGCATTATTCTTCTGATGTGCGGTTTGTTTCTTGTATCGGGGATCCATTGCTTGATTGCCTTTATCAAGGATCCGATGTATAAAAAAATGCTTTTGGCAGTTGCGGAGATCGGAGATGCTGAGGCTGTCGGAGTGGCGCTTGCAGCAATGAAAAAAAACAAATACGCAAAAGGCGGAGATCTGAGATTTGATCAAAGGATCATTTTCTATATGAGCGGTACGACCGTAACGGTCATCCCTCCTGCGAGCATTCGCGGCTTCAGAACGGAGATCGTAGCCGGAAAGCGCACAGAGACAAACTATGTTTGTGTATTCTACGGAAATGAAGTGCTGAAGATCAGAACGAGCGCCAAGAATGCCGTGCCGCTTCTCGAACAAATGAGGGCAACCTTTGCCGTTCAGTAAAAAAGCAGATCGAGCGCTGCTTGGAGTGCATAAAGATTATAGTATCTAACGAGGTGACCAAGCATGCCATTATTTGGTTTTTTCAAAAAGAAAGGACACACCGAAAACAACACAGATCAGATCAAGCACGAAAGCTCCGCTGCGTGGGAAGGTGCAGATGCTATATCGATTAACAGTCAACATGTTTCGGGTAACGGGATGCATATCAGCTGCGATGTCAGGTATTCTCCCTCATACCGTTTGGTGGTATGCCGAACCGTTTCCACGAGCGACCCCGCACCTCGTTATGAGAGCATGGCTGTTCCCGAAGATGTCAAAACAGCAGATGGATTGATCGCGTTGATCGTGTCCAAAAGAAGATCCTGGCTCATGCACGGTTGTAACCCGGATAACGAGTTGAAGCAACGTATCAACGCATCGCTTAAAGGTAAGTCTTGGCGTGCGGATAAAGCCTCCGGCGGCTTTTCGTCAAAAGCCGTTTTCTCCAAGCAATGTCAAAACGACCAACACGATTTCATTCAGACTGACGCGCTTGCGAGCGGTACAACTTACAAATGCGATAAATGCGGTTTGACTGTTCACTCACCTGTGCTTTCCGGAAAAATCTTCTAAGAATACTTTGGTAGCTTTATTGAAGGAGTTTCTCACAAGTGGAACCCCTTGTATATGCGCTCTGAAGATATTATGTGGTTTGAAATTACCTTTGGAGACCGTCCGATTGTCACCGTCAAATGCAATGGTCGAATGATGAAAGTAAAATATCTGATCAATGGCAGCAGGGATGGTTGGATGTCTTTTCCGGAAGGATATTTCGATGAAAAGACAATCGTATTAACTGATGAAGACAAAAGCAGATTGCGTGATTGTTTGCTATCATTGGATTTTGCTTTGTTCAAAACTTCAAGGGATCTGTTTCGGAATTTTGGTGCGGTCGGATTTTGCATCAGCAAAAAATTCATTTGCCGTTTTTCTGATGGGAAGGCTTTTGAATGCCTTTTTCCCGATTATGATGGCTTCAACAGATTGGTTGAGATAGTGAAAAGTATTGTCGGGATCAATGATGCTGCGCCCGCTTGCTCACAATTCCGTCACAACAGTAATGAAACAGGTTGGATTTGTGTCAAATGTGGCACAAGTAACCAATTCAGTTGTGCGTTTTGTGAGAATTGCGGATCAAACCGTCCGTGGTAATTTTAGAACCGCAACACAATTTTTACATCGGTGCAAGGCTATGCGCATAAACGCTTCCGCTCTGCAGGCATGAACCCCCTTGGTTCGTTCCGCAAGAGATCGCAAAGCGCGATACTACCGTTCCGACAACAAAAAAAGACGGCGAGAAGCCGTCTTTTTTTGTTGTATAAAGACTACGAAAGAGATATTTTTCGAAGGTTGCATTAAGGTTTTGAACTCAAACGCAAAATCACGCCGTAAGGCGTGTATATCATCAATTCCGCAGGAATTGCATATCACCAACGGCTTGCCGTTGTATATCATCAAGCCGCAGACAGATACACGCTGGCGCGTGATGAGATACAGCCCCAAAGGGGCTGATGATATACGCCGCACTTTGTGCGTCAATGCAATAAGGGCGCAGCCTGTCATTCACCGAAGGTATATGCCAAGCCTGCGGCTTGGATAAAAAAATTCGACAAGTCGAAACTTGTCGAATTTTTTGGTCGGAGTGACAAGACTCGAACTCATGCGTGGCCCAATCAAAATCATAGTCGTCTCGGTCGGTCGGCAGGCTCCCTTCCGATACTCCTTGATTTTTCACTCCTCATGCTCGCTGCTTCGCCATTTAGGCGCGCTCGCATTCGTCCCCCTTGATCCCGAACCCCTTGGTTCGTTCCGCAAGAGGTCGCAAGGCGCGATACTACGGTTCCGACAACAAAAAAAGACGGCGAGAAGCCGTCTTTTTTATTGGTCGGAGTGACAAGACTCGAACTTGCGACCTCTTGGTCCCGAACCAAGCGCACTACCAAACTGTGCCACACCCCGATTTACCGAGGTATTATACCATATAGACGTGTATAATGTCAAGACCTTTCGCTGTAAATAATTTTGACAGAGCTAAACGACGAGAAAGACAAGCCCGAAAGCTGCGCTTTTCGCATCGAGCGCTGTGCGCGAGCTTGGGGCGTGTGCGGAGTGCCCCGAACAATAAAGGGATAAAGCTTTTTGGGAAAGGGGTACGGGGAAAACCCTTTTCTCGAAAAAGGGTTTTCCCCGCCTTAACGTTATCTATCTATCTTTCTTTATTGCCAGAACGAACACGGTCGAGATCACGAGCGCGAAGCCGACGATATCGACGGGCTCAAAGCGCACGCCGAGCCAAAGGAAGGAAATGACAGCGCTTGCGACGGGCTCGATCGAAGCGAGCACGCTTGCCTTGACAGCACCTATGTCGGACACCGCCTGAAGATAAAGCGAGAACGCGGCGACTGTTCCGAGAAGCACTATTCCGCAAAGCGCAAGTGCGCCCGTCAGGTCGAGCGATGCGGGAATCGTCCACACCCGCATGATAAGGAACAGCACGGCACCGCCCACCGTCATTCCTACACCCGAAACTACCACGCTCGAGCGTTTTGCCGTAAGTTCCCCGGGGGTGAGCGTGTAGGTAACTACACTGAGCGCGGCAACGATACACCAAGCAAGCCCCACGGGCGTTATGACGAGATTCGTAGGATCACCGTGTGTTGCAACCAAAAACGTTCCGCCCACCGCGAGCAGGACGGCAGCTGCTTCCGAAATCGACGGAAGCCTCTTGCCCGTAATGCAGACTGCCACGCAAACGAGCACCGGCCCCGCATATTGGATCACGGTTGCCGTTGCGGCATTCGTGTGCGCAATGGCGGTTATGTAGGAAAGCTGGCAAAGCATCATTCCGAGCACCCCGAAGATCACGAGGCGCAAAAGCTCTCTTCCGCTTTTGAAAACGGCTGTAAGATTTTTTCTTTGCGTGAGCAATGAAATTACAAGCAGTATCGCGCCCGCCGAGAGAAGCCGCACGGTCGTCAGCCATGTCGGATCTATCGACTTGTTCTGCGTAAGAAACTGCCCGAAGCACCCCGAGGCGCCCCACAGTATGCCGCCCGTAACGGCACAGACGTACCCGCGGACGGACTTGCTTTTATCTTCGGTCTTAATTTGTTCTTTCATATTCTTTCTTGCTGTAAACGAGAAGCGGGTTGTTATCTGCAGCACTTGCGAAAACGAGGTAAACTTCACTGCCTACGTCTTTTTTCAGCTTTATCATATCATTGTGAAAATCGTTGGATTCGACCATGACATATCTGCATCGGCGGAAGATCAATACGGGAACTGTTTTTGAGCTTTTGATGGGGAAACGGTTGGTTCCTATCAAAACGCTTTCGACCGAGTCGAGTATTTCCTCCGTTACGAGGAAGCTTCCTTTTTTGATGTTTTTGCGGCGCAGAACGTTTCTTATGGTGAAGTATATCATGTAGATCACAAGCACCGGAATCGCGATCTTACAAAGCGGCAGCATATACGCACGTCTGCCAAAATCAAGATCGAGAAAAAACATCGGGTATGAAACGATCAAAAAGAGAGTAAAGGCGATCGCGCAGACGATACCCTTCCTGCTTGCCTTTTTGAGCAGATCCTCTTTTATTTTTTTGTCTGTGAGCAGGACTTTAGTATCGTTTCCCATATCTACCTCGTTGAAGGGCGAATGATCTTCTTAATTTTACTCTTCCTTCTCCAAAAAGTCAATATCCCTCTTGAATATAGCGCACCTCTGTGGTAGAATAGCCGTGTTGCAATTTTGACTTATCGTATGCGTATTATATAAAGGAACAAAACCATGCTGAAAAAAATGTTCGGTGACAGAGCGTTTCTTTCCCGCGTGCTCACGCTCACCATCCCAATAATGCTCCAGAACGGAATAACAAACCTCGTCAATATGCTCGACAACATCATGGTCGGCAGCGTCGGCAACGCCGAGATGACGGGAGTTGCGGTCGCGAATCAGCTTATGTTCGTTTTCAATCTCTGCATCTTCGGCGCAGTGTCGGGTGCGGGTATTTTCGTTGCGCAGTACTTCGGCTCGGGCGACGAGGAGGGCGTGAGAAGATCCTTCCGCTTCAAGCTGCTCTTCTGCTCGGGTCTGTGTATCGTCGGAATAGGAGTATTCCTGCTCTTCGGCGACACGCTTATATCTGCGTATCTTCAGGGCGAGGGCGACCCCGCCGAGATCGCCGCCTCTGCTGATTTTGCGCGCAGATACCTTCGCATAATGCTGATAGGGCTGCTTCCTTATACCGTGGCGCAATGCTATTCTTCAACGCTCAGAGAATGCATGCGCGCTTTCCCGCCTATGGTTGCGGGTGTTTCTGCGGTCTTCGTCAACCTCGGACTTAACTGGGTGCTTATCTTCGGTCATCTCGGTGCGCCTGCGCTCGGAGTTGAGGGTGCCGCTGTTGCGACCGTCGTATCCCGTTTTGCCGAGATCGCCATCATATACGTTTGGACCAAGATCAAGCGCGATCTCGCTCCCTACGCACGCGGCGTGCTCTCGAGCCTTTACGTTCCGCGCGAGCTTATCCTCAAGATAATAAAAAAGGGAATGCCGCTGATGCTCAACGAGGCAATGTGGGCTTCGGGAATTGCGGTGCTCAATCAATGCTACTCGGTAAGAGGGCTTGACGTCGTTTCGGCAAATAATATTCAGCAGACCTTCTTCAACGTCTTCTCGGTCGCATTCATGTCGGTCGGAGTTGCCGCGGGAATTATTATCGGTCAGGCGCTCGGAGCAGACGAAAAGGAGGAGGCGGTGCTCACCGCAAAGCGCCTCGCGCGCCTCTCGGTCGCTATCAGCATACTCGTCGGTGCTTGCTATTTCGCGTGTGCACGCTTTATTCCCGAAATATACAATACCACCCCCGCCGTCAAGGAAATGGCAAGATGGCTTATGTGCATCTCGGCTCTTGCAATGCCGCTCGACGCGTATGCACACGTCTCCTATTTTACTCTGAGATCGGGAGGAAAGGTGCTGATAACCATCCTGTTCGACTCGGTGTTCGTGTGGGTGATAAGCGTCCCCACGGCGTTTTTGCTCTCCCGCTTCACCGCGATCCCGATACTCGCGCTCTTTGCTATATGTCAGGGCGAGAACTTTATCAAGGACGTGCTCGGATATATCTTCGTAAAGCAGGGCAAATGGGTAAAGAATATAGTCAGTGAGTGATGGCTGTTGAGCATTAAATGAATAATGAAAACACTTCGCTGATGAATAATGAATAATGTCGGTAGATTTTCTCCAAAGTCGAAAATCGAATTTATTATAAGAGTGACAAAACGGAGCGTAGCGCGTAGGGGAGGGGCTTGTCCCCTCCCGTGACCGAACGCAAACAAGCGGTACGGGGCAAGCCCGTACCCTACAAGACAGCACCGCCGAAAGAACCACCAACTACCGAAACGGAGCATAGCGCAGCCTTTTCATACAGAAAGCTCCGTAATAATTCTTTTTTAAAAAAATCCAAAAAAATTTCAAAAAAGGTGTTGACAAACGAAAAAACATGTGATATACTAAGCAAGTCGCTGAGAGAGAACGGCGAAAGACAAAGGCCTGGAAGCATAGCTCAGTTGGGAGAGCATCTGCCTTACAAGCAGAGGGTCATAGGTTCGAGCCCTATTGTTTCCACCAAATGGCCCGGTAGTTCAGTTGGTTAGAACG
>JAZMZS010000193.1:0-6513 GCA_045586105.1 Eubacteriales bacterium
CTTGGTATAGCTGATAGCAGCCTCACAGATACCGCCGTACTTTTTGGTGTACTTCATTGCGGCTTCCATGTTTCTGGTATCGTTGAGGGCGTCGAATATTCTTATTACGTTGATGCCGTGTTCGATGCTCTTTCCTACGAAAGCTTCAACAACATCATCTGCGTAGTGCTTGTATCCGAGAATGTTCTGGCCGCGCAGAAGCATCTGGAGCTTGGTCTTCGGAAGGTGCTTTTTCAGCTCGTCAAGACGCTTCCAGGGATCCTCTCCGAGAAATCTCATACAAACGTCAAAGGTCGCGCCGCCCCAGCACTCGAGAGACCAATATCCCATCTCGTCGAGCATCTCGCAGGCGGGGAGCATATCCTCGAGGCGCATTCTCGTCGCCGCCTGTGACTGATGCGCGTCACGAAGTATAGTATCCGTTATAAACAGTTTCTTGTTTTCCATAATTAACCTCCGTTATTCGTTAACCGAGCATGCTGATAAGTATACCTGCGGCAACAGCCGAGCCGATAACTCCCGCAACGTTCGGTCCCATTGCGTGCATGAGCAGGAAGTTGGAAGGGTTCTCCTTCTGTCCTACGACCTGAGATACACGCGCCGCCATAGGAACGGCGGATACGCCCGCGCTTCCTATAAGGGGATTGATCTTGTTCTTGAGGAAGAGATTCATAAACTTTGCCACGAGAACGCCGCCTGCCGTCGCAACAGAGAACGCAACCACGCCGAGCACCATGATAAACAGGGTCTGCACGTTGAGGAACGCATCCGCCGTCGCAGTAGCGCCTACAGTAATGCCGAGGAATATCGTAACGATGTTCATAAGCTCGTTCTGTGCGGTCTTGGCAAGTCTCTCAACGACTCCGCACTCACGCATGAGGTTTCCGAGCATAAGACAACCTATAAGAGGTGCCGCATCGGGAACTATGAGAGATACGAATATCGTGATCACTATCGGGAATACGATCTTCTCCGTTTTCGAAACGGGACGGAGCTGAGTCATGACTATCGCACGTTCCTCTTTTGTAGTAAGCAGCTTCATAATAGGAGGCTGGATAACGGGAACGAGCGCCATGTACGAGTAAGCCGCAACTGCAATAGGAGCAAGAAGCTCGGGAGCAAGAAGAGACGCCGTAAATATCGACGTAGGTCCGTCAGCACCTCCGATAATACCGATAGATCCCGCTTGCTTCTGCGTAAATTCAGCCAAGCCTGCCGCATCAAGCGCTCTTGCACCGAGATAGGTACCGAAAATACCGATCTGTGCAGCTGCGCCGAGAAAGAGGCTCTTGGGGTTTGCTATAAGCGGTCCGAAGTCGGTCATAGCGCCAACGCCGAGGAATATCAGGCAGGGGTAGATGTTAAGCTTGACTCCGAGATAAAGATAGTCAAGAACGCCTGCCGTAATCGCGGGGTCAGCACCGCCGAAAAGATCCCAATGCACGTGTCCTCCCGCAAAAAGCTCGGGATGGTACATATTGGCACCGGGGAGATTCGTAAGAAGCATACCTGCCGCTATTGAAAGAAGCAGCAAAGGCTCAAACTTCTTGACTATTGCCAGCCACAAAAGAAAGCACGCCAGCAATATCATTACTATTTTCAGAGGCTCCTGCGCAAAGCGGGCAAATCCCGTGCTCAGCGCAAAATCCTTAATTGCGTCTAACATAATGACGTTACCTCAAGGGCTCAGATTTATGCGAGAGTATAGAGAGTGTCGCCTGCATCAACCGCCGCGCCCTTCGAAGCGGATATCGCGGTCACCTTACCGTCTCTGGGAGCCATGATCTCGTTCTCCATCTTCATAGCCTCGAGAACCATAACGACGTCTCCCTTCTTTACGGTGTCGCCTGCGCTGATATTTACTGCAAGAATAGTACCCGTAAGAGGAGCCTTTACAGCCTCTCCGTCGCCGCTTACTGCAGGAGCGGGTGCCTGTACGGGAGCGGGCGCCTGTACGGGAGCGGGTGCTGCTACGGTAGCTGCGGGAGCTGCTGCCTTGCCGTCGTCACCGATAAGCTCTGCGAACACCTCATACTCCGTTCCGTTTACGATTACCTTGTACTGTTTCATTTTTTGTTCCTCACTTTTCTTTTTTGTATATGTTTTTATTTTTTTATACTCTTCTGATAGAATGGATACGTACGGCGTCGGCACCGGTATCAAGCGCGATCACCGAGCTGATAGCGGCACAAAGCTCGCCTCTGTTCTCCTTGCGTCTGATGGAATGGATGCGTACGGCCTCAGCGCCCGTCTCAAGCGCGATCACCGCACTTACGGCAGCACATATCTCACCTCTGTTCTCGATCGCATCCGCTCTCTGTCTGACGGAATGGATACGGATACGGGAAACGTCACAGCCGAGATCCTCCGCTATTACGGCTGATACTGCCGCAATAAACTCGCCTCTGTTCTTGAGCTTCGCCTTTACGTAGCGAGCCTCGGGCACGGATACCGTCGGTTCCCCCACGCCCGGTGCTTCGCCCGCCGCAGGCTCGGAGGGAGCTTTCGTCTCTCCGTCCTTTCCGCTCTTCTCATCGGACTTGAGCGTCATACGGCTGAAAATCGCGCCCATTACGTTACACAAAAATACGATACATATCAGTGCAGTGAATACGGTC
This sequence comes from Eubacteriales bacterium, assembly GCA_045586105.1. GTDB lineage: Bacteria > Bacillota > Clostridia > Oscillospirales > CAG-272 > JAZMZS01. The sequence continues at coordinate 2,619 of JAZMZS010000193.1, forward strand.
GCTATTCCAAGTCCCGCCACGACGAAATCGTTCAACTCAGTCATTTGGGTATTCTCCTTTATAAAAGTCATTTTTATTATCACGTTAAGAGCGCACACCCCTGAGGTGAGACGCGTATCGGGGCGGAAATCGGGGTGCTTTTCTCAAAATATCCCATTCTCCCGCATTTTAAATGATACCATTTAATCCTTCTTGTGTCAAGAGATTTTCGTTATTTTTTTGTCATTCTTCCTCGTTTTTTCGACTTTTTCGAGCAAGCAAAAAGGGGACGTGAAAAAGTGCATAAATAAACGTCGGCAAAGTCTTTTTTATTATTGCATTTCGTTATATTGACATTATTCACACTTTAATATATAATTATTATGTATCGCATGACTGACGGATACGCGGGGCACCGCGGGGGAATGCGATCGCTCATAAGCATATGACAGCCGACCGTCTGGGCAGTTCATTTCATAACTTTATAGCCGAGGAGAGCCGAACTAATACCGCCGTCACATACGGATTTTTGGCATAAATTGTCTCTCTTCGCTTGACATATGCCAATATGTCTGCACTCAGATAGCCCATTTCTGCTCAAAAATCCGTGTGTGAGGGTCGCCCGGCGAGTTTTAAACAGAGATTTTTGTTCAGGTCAAGGCGCATCGAGCGAAGGTGTACTATCGTACTCCGAGCTCGGGCAACGCAGAGATGGACAAAAATATCGTTTAAAACCGATATGAGTTCGACTCTCCTCGGCTATAGCAAAAGGAGAAAAAGCTATGGAACACAAGAATTGGACAGGTTTTAATGGCGGAGAATGGCAAAACAACATAAACGTCCGCGACTTTATTCAAAAGAACTACACCGAATACCGAGACGATGCAAGCTTCCTCTCGGGAGCGACCGAGCGTACGAGCGAGCTTATGAAGAAGGTAAACCTTCTCTTCACGCTTGAGAGACAGTACGGCGGAGTGCTTGATATCGACACGGACACGGTCTCCTCCCTCACGAGCTACGCCCCGGGGTACATTGACCGTCAAAACGAGCTGATAGTCGGTCTTCAGACCAACCGTCCGCTCAAGCGCGGAGTAAATCCCTTCGGCGGTATCAGAATGGCAAGACAGGCGTGCGAGGCTTACGGCTACAAGCTCAGCTCAAAGATAGAGAACGAGTTTCAGTTCCGTACCACCCACAACGACGGAGTTTTCCGCGCTTACACCGACGAGATGAGAGCGGCGCGTAAGTGCCACGTTATCACGGGACTTCCCGATGCTTACGGCAGAGGAAGGATCATCGGAGACTACCGCAGAGTCGCTCTTTACGGAATAGACCGACTAATCGAGGAAAAGCAGAAAGACAAGGCTGAGCTCGAGTGTGCGGTATTCAATACCGAAACCATCCGCCTCGACGAAGAATTGTTCAGACAGATCAAGTTCCTCGGACTTATGAAGGAAATGGCGGCAATGTACGGCTGCGACATTTCCGAGCCTGCGGCAAACGCGCGCGAGGCTATCCAGTGGACTTACTTTGCTTACCTTGCGGCTATCAAGGAGCAGAACGGAGCGGCAATGTCGCTCGGACGCGTCAGCACCTTCTTCGATATTTATATAGAAAGAGACATCAAGGCAGGCGTACTTACCGAGCAGAGCGCTCAGGAGCTGCTTGACGACTTCGTCATCAAGCTCAGAATGGCAAGGCATCTCAGAACGCCCGAGTACAACGAGCTCTTCGGCGGAGATCCCATGTGGATAACGGAGGCTGTCGGCGGCATGGGAGAGGACGGAAGAACGCTCGTTACAAAGTCAAGCTTCCGTATTCTCAACACCCTCTATACTCTCGGTTCTTCCCCCGAGCCCAACCTCACCGTGCTCTGGTCAAACGACCTTCCCGAGGGCTTTAAGAAATTCTGCGCTCAGGTATCGGTAGATACGGATTCCATTCAGTACGAAAACGACGATCTTATGCGTCCCATCTACGGTGACGATTACGCGATCGCCTGCTGCGTTTCCGCCATGAAGGTAGGAAAGCAGATGCAGTTCTTCGGAGCGAGATGCAATCTTGCAAAGCTTCTGCTCATCGCGATCAACGGCGGATACGATACTACGAGCGGCATGAAGATAGGACCTCAGATGGAGCCTATGAAGACGGACAAGCTCGACTACGGCGAGGTAATGGCGAGATTCGACACCTACATCGAATGGCTCTCGCATCTGTACGTCAACACGATGAATATCATTCACTATATGCACGACAAGTATGCGTACGAAAAGTCACAGATGGCTCTGCACGATACGAACGTCGGCAGATTTATGGCGTTCGGAATTGCGGGACTCTCGGTAGTTGCGGATTCACTCAGCGCTATCAAGTATGCAAGCGTGCGCCCCGTATTCAACGACGGCGGATATATCGTTGACTTTGAGACCACGGGAGAGTTTCCGAAATACGGTAACGACGACGACCGCGTTGACCTTATCGCCAAGGAGATGACGCACAAGGTCATCACGGAGCTCAGAAAAACGCCCGCCTACAGAAACGCGGAGCACACCCTCTCCGTGCTTACCATAACCTCGAACGTAATGTACGGTAAGCACACGGGAGCTACTCCCGACGGACGTGCGGCTCACGCGGCGTTCGCCCCCGGTGCTAACCCCATGCACAACAGAGAGGAAAACGGAGCTCTGGCTTCCCTGAACTCAGTCGCAAAGATCAGCTACGACGACTGCCGTGACGGAATCTCGAACACCTTCTCGATCACGCCCGAGGCACTCGGAAGAAGCACTGACGAGAGAGTGGATAATCTTGTTACCATCCTCGACGGATATTTCAAGAACAAGGCGCACCATATCAACGTCAACGTCCTCAACCGCGAGACGCTGATGGCGGCGTACAAGGATCCCGAGGCGTACCCCAACCTCACTATCAGAGTATCGGGATATGCGGTCAACTTCAACAAGCTCTCAAGAGAGCAGCAGAAGGAAGTTATCAGCCGTACCTTCCACGAGGTAATGTGAGAATGTCTCACGCGCTCGGAAATATAAATTCCATCCAGACGCTCGGAACGCTTGACGGTCCGGGCGTCAGGTTCGTAGTCTTTATGCAGGGGTGCAATCTCAGATGCGGCTGCTGTCACAATCCGGATACCTGGAGCGTCAAGGGAGGCGTGCAGTACACCGCCGACGTGCTCGTCGAACGGGCACTGAGATACCGCTCCTACTTTGGCGAGGATGGCGGCGTTACGCTGAGCGGAGGCGAGCCTCTTTTGCAGACGGACTTTGCCTGCGAGTTCTTCTCTCTCTGCCGTGAAGCGGGGCTAAACACCTGCCTCGACACCTCGGGCAGCATTCTCGGAGAGCGCATCGAGGCATTACTCGACGTGACCGACCGAGTACTTCTCGATATCAAATATCCGACAGACGCCCTCTACCGCGAGCACGTCGGATGCGGGATCGAGGTGCCGCTTGCCTTTCTCGGTCTGCTTGAGAAAAAAGGAATTCCCACTACCCTTCGCCAGGTCGTTATACCGACCCTGAACGACACGGAGGAGAATACTGCGTTTCTGAAAGGTCTCATAAGATCGCACCATTGTATAGATAAGATAGAGCTTCTTCCCTTCAAGAAGATATGCAAGGTCAAATACGATAAAATGGGAATTCCCTTCCCGTTTGATAGGTTCGACACTCCGTCAGCACAAGAATGCTCAAGGCTCGAAGCGGAATTGAACGGAATTATTTAACAAGAAAGTGCCTGACGGCACTCTGCTACGCGGGGGATCGTTTCATTCAAAGTCACAGCCCCGCTGTCATTACGACTCGCGCTTTGCGCTCCCATGCATAAGTTCCACCAGCCAAATCAAAGATTTGGGGTGTCACTTATCTTGAACGAAACGAAGTGTAGTGAAGAATCTAAGCGGGAA
>JAZMZS010000194.1:0-5445 GCA_045586105.1 Eubacteriales bacterium
GAATTATTAACAAGACATGATACTTTCGAAAAAGAACACAATTCTCCAATTTGTCTTTTTTAACATATATTTTTTTGTGTTTTTATCATAAAAGGCAAACGTAACTAGAATAAGCAAAGGCGGAAGGAGATCGAATCTCCTTCCGCCCTTGTATGGCATCTGATGCGCTGTCACGCAATACGTCGTATAAGTTCTATTGCATCTCTGTTATTGATCCTTCCGTCCCCGTTGACATCGGCAAGCTCTTCCCGTATACCGTCAAATCCCGCAAGATATCTGACGAGCAGACTGATATCGCTGTTTGTCAAGGTCATATCGAGATCAATATCTCCCTTCTCGACAAGATCGATAAACCCGTATATTATATCCATCACATCGCTTCGTACACTCTCGGCAATAAATGCGCTGCAGTCAAGCTCATAGCTTCCTCTTATGCTTTCGCATTCGGTTAAATCTCCGCTGTACACGTTCAGTCTGACTGCATCGGAGATGCCGTAGGCACAATCGATCAGTCCTTTAAATTCTCCACCGTAGATATTGATCTCAGAGGAGGATCCCTTGCCTCCGTTTATATTACCGCCGTAGACAGTAACTACCTCTCCGCCGTAGATATCGATCACAGCATTTTTTTCGTGATTTGCAGTTATATAACGGTCAAGACCCGCTATAAGGATACCCGAGCCCGACCGAACCGTTACATGCGCATCCTCTCCCGTTTCCTTCAGTGGAGCGGCAGTACCGTTCTCGCCTCCGATTAGTGCCAGAGAATTTGATACTGCGTCTCCGGCAAAGCCGCTGCAAGCAACTCCCTCACCGATCTCCAGCGGATTGTAGTTTCCGACGATAAGCAGGCCCGCACCATTCGATGTTGATATACTGATATTCTCAAACACAGTCGGTCCGTTTATGTCAAAGCGTCTTGCCGTACCTCCCGTGGAGAAGGCTCCTCCGCTTCTGTGATCAATACCGTTGTACACTCCTGTTATTTTTACAGTACCGGAGGTCACGGGCGCAGTAAAATTAGACTGCATCTTAAATGAACCCATAACTACTATAGTACCGCCATTATCACCGAGCATCGTATAAGCAGAGGTTATGGTACCTATCGGGTCATCGGCACTCGTTCCGTTACCCGTTGCTCCCTGCTTCAGATACACAACAGCAGAATATATGTCAACATTATCGAATTCACACATTATCGGAACAAGCGTTCTTTCGAGCCTTGCATAAACTACAGCAGTAGCATTTCCCTGCTTTCCCGTAACCGATGGGCAGGATGCAAAGCTTCCGTTCTTAGCAGTAAGCCTGACGCTGCCTCCGACACCGTATCCGAGGTCTAACGCCGAGCCGTAGCTTCCGCCGTCGAGAAGCACCTCGGCATTACCGCCCTCACCGCCGTTGACACAGCCGCCGTATATTTTTCCGATACTTCCGCCGTATACTCTGATATTTGTATTTTTATCGAATGTCTCGTCTACAAATCTGTTCATTCCGACTATCAGAATGCCCTCGCCTGAGCGAACGGTGATGCTTGCATCCCCATCGCCCAAGCCGGACGTTGGAACACCTCCGTTATATCCTCCGATAAGAGTAAGTGAGGTGGAAACACTATTTCCGTCGAAGCCCGAGCATTCAACGCCCTCTCCGAGCTCTACCGAGTTGTATCTTCCAATGATCAGAAGTCCCGCGCTGTCAGAGGTTGAGAAGCTGATATTTTCAAAGACAGTATCTCCGGAGAGATAGTATCCGCGCACCGCGCCTCCGGTAGAAAAACTGCCGCCTGCGGAATAATCTGTGCCGTTATAATGCGATGTCACGGTAATGCGCGAGGAGTGAACAGGCTCTGTATAAGAACCGTTCATAATAAAATCACCCATTACAACGATAGTTCCGCCATCTGCGGCAACCTTGGAATACGCTTCGCCCAATGTTCCGACAGGGGTCTTATCCGTGCTTCCGTCACCCGAAGCACCCTGCTTCAGATACACGGTGTCACGCTTTACTGTAACGGTAGTGAAGCCGCTCAAAAGAGATCCTGCCGCATCAGATACTCTTCCGTAGACAAGTGCCTCGGATCTTCCCTGAGCTCCGACTATCCCGTGACAGGAAGAAAGATCTGCATCCTTTATGAGAAGCTTAACTGTTCCTGTCGATCTGTATGCACAGTCAACGGTGTTAAAGAATCTTCCGCCGAAAAGCTCGACATTCGTGTTCTTGCCCGCTCCGCCGTTAACGGAACCGGCATATATCTTACCTATATCTCCGCCGTAAACGGAAATATGTGAGCTTCTGTCAGTATCATCAGCAATATATCTGTCAAGACCCACGATCAGTACGCCGACTCCCGATCTGACGGTAATATCGGAATCGCCCGTACCAGCGCCCGAAGCAGGGATAGCGTTATTGTATCCGCCGATCACCGAGAATGAGGTCGCAACCGAATTACCGTCAAATCCCGAGCATACAACACCATAACCTATCTCAACGGGATTATATCTTGCAACTATCAGCAGACCCGCATTATTTGACGTTGAGAAGGACATATTCTCGAATATGGTTTTACCGGACAGGTTGTATGCTCTCGCCGAGCCGCCCGTGGAGAAAGCGCCTCCATCCGAATGATCATTTCCTCCGTGCATCTGCGTTAGGGTAACAGGACCGCTGTGAACAGGCTCGGTAAAGCTGCCTGTAAGAGTATAAGCGCCGCAGATGACGATCCTGCCGCCGTTATCTCCGAGCTTGATGTAAGCCGAGGTTATGGTGCCTGTAGGATTTTTTGCATCAGATCCGCTTCCCGTTCCACCTTGTTTTACAAACACGGTAGGCGCAACCTTATCGACTGTATCAAAATCCGAAAGGATCGAAGCGGTCTGCTCGTAATTCCTGTTATATAAGATAGCACGTGATATGCCGTCGCCTCCGCTGATCGACGGACATTGAGAAAAATCTCCGTACTCCGCAAAAAGGACAGACTCACCGGCGGTTCCGCTGCTGAGATCTATTGCTCCCAAAAGCTTTCCGCCGTATACATTCACATATGCACCTGCGCCCGTGCCTCCCGACACGTTTCCGCCGTATATTCTGCCTATCTCTCCGCCGTAGATCTCTATACGTGAGCTTCTTTGATGAGTGTTAGTCATATAGCGGTTCATTCCGGCGATCGTCATGCCGTTTCCGCTATGAACAACTATTTGCGAATCACCCGAGCCATGCCTCAGAGGCGTCGTGGAAGAATTAAATCCTCCTATAAGATTGAGTGAATCCGACATCATTTCTCCGGAGAAGCCGTACGTCTTCACGCCTTCCCCTACGGTGAGTAGATTGTACTGCGCTATCATAAAGAGACCCGCATTTGAGCCGCCTTCGATAGAAATATTCTCGAGCTTGAACACACCGTTAAGCTCATACTTTCTTATTGCACCGCCCGTTGAAAGCTTTCCGACGCTTCTGTAATCGGTACCGTTATACTTCTGCGTAAGCGTCACTGGCGCATCGTGTCCGGGCTCCGTCACGGTTCCTGTCATCGTATATTGTCCGCAGATAACTATAGTTCCGCCGTTACCTGCAAGCTTCGAATAAGCCGTGTTGATATCTCCAAGCGGTGACGCGGCGCTAAGACCGTTACCCGTGCCTCCGTCGCGTACAAAAACAACAGGAGCGTAGCTTCCGACAGTACCGAAGCTTGCAAACTTGTTTTTCAGCGTATCGGCGAGCCCTTCCTTGATATACGCCTTAGAATTTGTTCCGTTTCCTTGAATGCTGACTGATATATCGGCAGTATTGAGCAGGACCTTCGATCTTCCCGTGACCGTTTCGGGACAAATGATCTTACTTGTAAAGCTTCCGCCGTTTATCTCTATATACGAGTATCCCGTGCCCGAGCTTGCGCGTCCGAGAGCGAGACCTCCCGCATGAGAGCCTCCGTTGATCACAAGACGGGTCGTTCCGTTCAGGATCTCCATATCGCGAGCAGCGGAAAGAGACGTGCACTTGAAGCTGCCGCCGTTTACTGTAGCAACAACGCTTCCGTTCACAGTTCCAATAGTGGAATTGGCAGAAGCCCGAAGATTTCCGCATCTGATATAATACCATGTTCCTCCGTTAACGGTTACGTTGCACTCACCGTCAAACGAGACCTGTTCCTTCGTGGGTGCACCGTTAGCTATATTATGACCCGCAATAATGCTCGGATAGCTTACGCCCGAAGCTACGGTACAGCTTACGTTTTTTCCGAAGGTAACGTCATTATAGCCGCATACGAATTTTGAGCTATTGGATGAATGTATCGTAATGTTATCAAATTCGGTAGGAGTACCTATGTAAAAATTGCCCGTATGCACAACGAGCCTCGCGCCGTTTGTGCTTCTGTAATCCACACCTCCGTACACGCTCGTGATCTTGATCTTTACGTCGGCTTCGGGCATAAATGTTCCGTTATTTGCAATAGTCTGCTCGCCGCATACAACGATAGTTCCGCCTGTTTTTCTCAAAAGTCCGCCTGCATAAGCGATATTGTTTATCGGTGTATCGGCAGTAGCACCGTCATTCGTCATACTGCCGCTGTCCGAAACATAGACCACATTGCCCGATGCCGTCGGTGCTTCGGGAGGAAAATAGTCACATCCCGTAAGAATACTGTGCACGGCTCTCGGGATAGCGTTTGAAGATGCGTTATTGGGGTGAAGCCTGTCCACCTTGTGAAGCATAACGTCAAAATACCCCTTGGTAAGAGAATAAATGTCGGCGAACTCAGCGCCCGATTCCTCGGCAGCCTTCTTCTGAACAGACTGAAGCCCGCCATCCGAAGTGAGGTAGTAGGTATATTCTATCTGAGAAAAAATACTCGTCATAACGTACACGCGCTTAACGCTCGAAAGCGCCTGATATGAACGGACCAGACTGACAAGAGCATCCTTTACAGCATTGCAGGATGCTTGGTCAACCATGCTCATCATATCGTTGGTTCCGAGCATTATTATTACGACGTTCGGGGCAAAATCGATGCTCGAGGTATACTGAGGAAGATCGGTATAGCACAGGTTCTTGCCCGCTCTTACGTTATAAGGACTGTCCTCGGACAGAAGGTAGGATGAGGGTCTGCCGAAATTCTGCACATCATACCCTTCTCCCAAAAGCTTACCAAGCTTTGCGGGATAAGAATTTTCCGCCACGTTGCTGATCATCGTACCGTAGGTGATGCTGTCACCTATACAAGCTATCCTGACGGGTGAGCCATCGGCATTCTTTATGTCGAGGATAGTCTTTGTATCACGGTTTGCAGTATATTCCGCGCCAACAAAGACCACACCCGCCGGGATGCATGATACAAGCATCAGACACACAAGCAAAAAACTCATAACCTTCTTTACAGATCTCATAAAAATGCTCCTTTTTGTTAAAAGCTGTCACTGCACTATAAACAACAATATCGCCCTATCAAACACT
>JAZMZS010000195.1:0-21470 GCA_045586105.1 Eubacteriales bacterium
GCATCCCCGCATCCCCGCATCCCCGCAATCCCGGCATTCCCCTCACTTTTCACTTCAACATGATGAACCGACAAGGAGCAACTCATTACAGCCATGAACACAACTAACATCGACGAGGCGCTATGCGTGCTTGAGTGGCACGAGGCGCTGAAGAAAAGCACGCTTCCCGTATTCTTCGAGCTTTATGCGGACACTCACCGATACCTTGTGATGAAGGGCGGGGGAGGCTCGGGAAAGAGCATATTTGCGGGCCGCAAGATCCTCGAGCGTGTGACGAGCGAGCGCGGGCACAGGATACTTGTGGTACGTAAGGTCTCGCGCACTCTCAGGCATTCATGCTTTTCGCAGCTGCTCGGACAGCTCGGGGAGAACTATCCGCAGCTTCGGGCGGGGGAGGACTACGTTGTGAACAAATCCGACTATTCGATCCGCTTTCCCGCGCTTGAGTCGGAGATAATCTTCTCGGGGATAGACGACCCCGAGAAGCTCAAATCCATCTACCGCATCACGGGGATCTGGATCGAGGAGGCGAGCGAGCTTTCGGAGGAGGACTTCGACCAGCTCGACATTCGTCTGCGTGATGCGAGCGAGCATTACCAGCAGATAATTCTGACCTTCAACCCGATATCGGTCACGCACTGGATCAAGCGCCGCTTCTTTGACAGGCGCGAGGAGCGTGCGAGAATAAGCGAAACGACCTACCGCGATAATCCCTTCCTTTCGGCGGAGGCGGTGCGGACGCTTGAGGCGTTCAGGGAGACAAATCCTTACTATTACACCGTTTATGCGCTCGGAGCGTGGGGGGTCACGGGCAGATGTGTCTTTGATGCGCAGGCACTGACCGAAAGGCTCGGCACTCTGAGCGCGCCCGTGCTCACGGGGGGCTTTGAATACGAGAGCAATGCCGCGGGGCTGATAGAGCGCTTTTCGCTTGTCCGTGCGGAAGGCGGAGCGCTGCGGGTGTACGAGCATCCGAAGGCGGGTCACCCTTACGTTATCGGAGCGGACACGGCGGGGGAGGGGTCGGATGCCTGCGTGTGCCAGGTGATCGACAATTCGAGCGGTGCGCAGGTCGCGGTCTTCCGCTCGTGTGATATGGACGAGGATGAATTCACCCGACAGCTCTACTGCCTCGGGCGTTATTACAACAATGCGCTGATAGGCGTGGAGACGAATTTTTCCACCTATCCCGCAAGGGAGCTCGAGCGGCTCAGATATCCGAGGCAGTATGTTCGTGAGAGCGTTGACAACTACACCCACGAGCCGCTGCGCTCCTACGGCTTTCGGACGGATATGAAGACAAGACCGATACTGATAAGCACACTTGTCAAGTATGTCCGCGAGCATCCCGAGGATGTGGCGGACCGCGAGACGGTAGGCGAGATGCTGACCTTTGTGCGGAATGCGGACTTCCGTGCCGAGGCCGAGGCGGGGGCGCATGACGATCTTGTTATGGCGCTCGGAATAGCGCACGTGATCAGGGACAGCCAGAGCTATACGGTAAAGACGGAGCATGCAGAGCTCGAATGGACACAGGGGATGCTCGAGGACTGGCGCAACGCTTCCCCTTCCGTGCGGGAATATTTGAAAGAAAAATGGGGCACGCCCCCGAAAAGAAAGAGGTAGATCATGACAGAAAAAGAAAAACAAAGATCACGCCTCGAGCATTGGCAGCAGAAATTCGAGAGTTGTCTGCTTGCCTATTCTCCCGTGCTCGAGGAAATGGACCGCCGCGAGCGGCTCTACCGCGGAAGCGACATAATAGAGCCGGTCTTTGACGGAGACAGGGAGGAGCGCACGCCGATGGTGAGAAACGTAATAGCGGAGAACATCGAGTCGGCGATAAATGCATCCGTTCCTTATCCCAAGGTCAGCGCGGTCAGGGAGGAGGATATCCCGCTTGCCCGAATGATAGAGGACATGCTTCTCTGGGAGCTCGGGCGGATGGGAGCGGAACAGCTCAACGACATCGACGAGCGTATATGCCCCGTGCACGGTGCATCCTTCTTTAACGTAGAGTGGGACGGTGCCGAGGGGAGGGCGGTCGTCAGCCAGCTCAGCCCGCGCTCGGTAATTCCGCAGGACGGAGTTACGGGGTCGGTCGAGGAGATGGAATACTACTTTTTGCGCATTCCTCAGACGAGAGGGTACATCCGTAGGACCTGGGGTGTCGAGCTTCAGGACGAGGGAGAGCAGTACCCCGAGGTCAGAGGAGAGAGCGCTCCCTGTGCGGAGGATCTGGTCACGCAGATATTTGCTTACTACAAGAACGACCGCGGCGGGGTCGGCGTTATCAGCTGGGTAGGAGATACGCTCATATTTGAGGATGATGATCATCACGCGAGAAAAACGCTCGTCTGCCCCCGCTGTGAGCGCCCGCTTCCGACAGCGGAAAAATGCCCGGAATGCGGTTCTTCTCCCGTCAGCCGCAGTACAGGCTGGGAGGCGGTCTACACAGAAGCCCGCGCGGGGGACGAGCTGATCCGCCCCGCAGTCCCGGAGGATAATGACCGAACGCTCGACGCGGGAGATGACGGTGATCTTCCCGAGGTAGAGCCTGCGAGGATCCCCGTGTACAGGGTGGATGCATATTCGCTCGTACAGAGAAAGAACATCTCGGTGCTCGGGCAGTTTCTCGGCGAGAGCGACGTTGACAAGATGGCGACCCAGCAGAACATCCTCAACCGCCTCAGCGCAAAAATGCTAAAAAAGAGCCTCGGCGGCGGAACGGTGCTCTCTCTTCCCGACGATGCGGACATAACCGTGGAGGACACCGAGGGAGGGGATCTTCGGATCATCCGCCCCAGAGACGCGGCATCCGCCTCGCTTATCAGGACCTTCACCCTTGAGGGGGATATCTCGCAGGACATGGCGCTCTACCGTGAGGCGTATGAGGAGGCGAGACAACAGATCGGAGTTACCGATTCTCTGCAGGGAAGGCATGACGATACCGCCGCGAGCGGCGTGGCAAAGAAGTTTGCGGCGGCGCAGTCGGAGGGCAGATTCGAGTCGAAGAGAATAATGAAAAAGGCAGCCTGGGCAAGGATCTACGAGCTGATCTTCAGGCTCAATCTGGCATTCTCGGACGGAGAGCGCTCTACCCCTGTCAAGGGGACGGGCGGAGTGCTCCGCTGGAGCAGCTTTGACAGAATGGCATTTCTCGAGAGGGGAGAGGACGGGGAGCTGTGCTTTAATGACAGGTTCGTTTTCTCCTGCGACGATGACGCGCCTCTGTCGGCAGAGAGGACGGCTATGTGGCGTGAGGCGGCGGACAATCTTGCCCGCGGTGCTTACGGAGACCCCCGCTCGGAGGAGGCGCTGATGCTTTATTGGAGCATGCTCGAGAGCTACCATTACCCGGGTGCGGGCATGGCAAGGGAGGCGCTCGAGAGCAGGATGCACGCCCGTGCGCAGAACGGCACGGGGAAGCTTATCGGAGAGGAGGTGAGCATATGAAGGGAAGCAGCAACATCAAGAACACAGGTGCGCAGATCGTGAAGGCAAAGAACAAGGTCACCGCGCCCTCGATGGTTCACGGTATCAGAGGCAAGGACGTAAGAGGCGGCAGCGAGACTGCCGTGCGTACAAGCAAGCAGAAGGCTTAAGCTGAAAGGAGCAGAGAAATGAATGAGACAGTAACCACAAACGAAGCACTCACCGCACCCGCAGGTGAGGGCATGAGCGCGGCAGCAGCCGCAGAGGAAGCGCATTCCGCGCCGAAAGCACAGCCTGCGGAGGGATTCGACAGCAGCGGTGCGGCAGAGGCAGGAGCGCACAAGGGCGGGTGTGCGGAGCTTTCGCTCGATGCGGAGGCAGAGGCGGGAGGCGCTGTGAGGGCAGAGCCTGCCGCGGCAGAAGCAGCCCGCTCTTCCGAAGGTGAGATGACCCCGTCGGGGCTCAGGGAGATAGCGGACAAGCTTATGGATGACAGGGTAAGGATCGCAATAGAGGCGGAGATCGGGCGTGTAAGGGGGCATTTCCCCGAGATAAAAGAGCTTGGAGATATCATCCGTCTCAAGCGTTATCCCGACATAAAGGGGCTTGTCGAGCGTGGGTATTCGCTCTCTGATGCGGTAAGGCTGACCTACGAGGACGTTTACCTTTCCCGCAGGGAAAGAGCCGCCGCCGCACAGGCAAGAGCGGCGTCTTATTCGACCTCGCACCTCAGGGCAACTCATCCCAAGGGCACGAGCACGGGGGACGTCAGCGAAAGCGCAATACAGAGCTTCATGCAGGCTATACCGGGCTCGACCCGTGAGCAGGCAATTGCGGCGCACAGAAAGTACAAGGTGAAGTAGGGAAGCACCTGCTGTGCGTGAAATGCTCCCTTCGGGAGCGTGATATTCCATCCCCGCTGTCATCCTCGAGCGCAGCGAGGGATCTGAGCGGGAAAACACAGTATCGTCGCTCTTTTCTCGCCCTCAGATCCTTCGTCGGCTAAAGCCTGCTCAAGAATGACAGCGGGGATGGTACCGACACTAAACCCCTACGGAGCGGCCGCATCCGTCGCCTTCGGCGTCACCTTCTCCCGCTCGGGCGCCGCGGCGGCATTACAAAATTTTTACATAAACCAACTCCCAAACAACCACATTCTAAAAAATACAAATTCAACATCAAACAAAGAAAGGAAACAAAAACATGGCATTTACAGCATATCAGCAGAATATGGGAGACATTCCGATAATGTATCTCCCGACATCGCAGCTTGCTCTCAGAGCAGGAACTGCACTCATACTTACCGGAGGAAAGCTCACGGTAGCGAAGGACGGCAACAAGCCCGAGTACATTTCGCTCTATGACGGAGGCGGAGCGGTGGTGACCGACGGAACTATAGTTCCCGTCGAGCCCGTATATCCCTCTACCGTATACGAGACACAGCTTGCGGGAAATCTCAGCGCAGTAGCGCTCGGATCTGTTCACAACATCAATGCAAACGGAACCTGCATCCATTCCGCCTCCGAGACGGGATGCGCGAAGGTCATCAGCTTTGACGGCAAGGTCGCGGGAAGCAAGGTCAGGGTCGTATTCATCGAGCCGAAGAGTGCTGCCGCAACCAACTAAACGATATTTCAATATAAGAAAGGAAGAAAAACAACATGGCAAACATCATACTTACCGAGGGTTCGGGAACCCTCAATCAGCTTATCGGCAAGGTGCAGGTGCCTCTTGCCTCTTACATCGATTCTACCGCCGAGGCGCATGAGCGTGCATCGGTAGGTCTGAGCGTATTTACAAAGCGCAAGTCCTCGAATTTTGCCGAGGGCTACGGCGGAGCTACGGGTCTTGACGACTTTGCGGCTGTCGGCGAGGGCGGTGCATATCCTCTTACCGGCTTTGTTGACAAGAAGCTCAAGACCCTTCACAACCAGACCTGGAAGCAGTCTGTGAAGATCACGCGCGAGATGCTCGAGGATTCTCACGGCAACTTCGAGAGAATAGTCAAGCAGGGCGGAATGCTTACCCGCTCCTACTACCGTACTCTTGACCGCTTCCTCGCAAACCTGCTCGGAACCGCACTCACCGGAGGCACCGCCTTCAACAGCGGTACTGCATCCTTCGATACTACCTCCTATGACGGCAAGTGCGTCTTCTCGGCAGAGCACACGAACCAGGTAACGGGCGAGGTACAGTCAAACGCGTTTACCGATAATTTTTCTATCGATGTGCTCGGTGCGCTTACCACAAAGATGCAGAACTTTACCGATGACAAGGGCAACGTCCTCGGACTTAACCCCGACACCATCATAATCCCCAACGACCCCCGCATCAAGCAGGCGGTATTTGCGGCGGTAGGCTCCGACAAGCTTCCCGGAACCTCGCACAACGATCTCAACTACATGGCGGGCAACTTCCACGTTATGGTATGGCCCGAGCTCAACCGCTTCGTCGGGGCATCAAACATCCCCTTCATTCTGCTCGATTCGAGCTTCAACACGGATGCGGACTGCGCGATCTTCCAGGAGAGAGAGGCGCTTGAGGTCTCTGACAAGTGGGACGACAACGATTCCTATATCCTCAAGGGCAGAGCGCGCTTCACGGGCGGCTTTGCCGACTGGAGAGGAATGGTCGCGGGAGGTCTCAGCTTCGGCTCTAACGTAAGCGCCGCTGCCGCTTCTATGGAAGTTCTCTGATAGGTGGCGTGAAATGACGGTTACTGTCAGGAGTGAGATCGATCTTCTCGGTTCGGTGCTCTCGGGGCACGGCATTCCGGCAGAAACGCTCGCGCGCTTTCTCGGGGATGTTGACGGGTATATTTCCCGTCAGCTCCTCGGGGCGTCCGAGCATCCTGCGGAATACAGCTACGAGAATTCCCCCGATACGCCCCTGCTCGTGCAGGTACCGCCTCACAGAAGGATATATTTCCTTTATCTGAGGGCAATGGTGGATTTTGCACTCGGGCGTTATTCGGATTATGCAAACGGGCTCGGAGCATATAACCGGGCGTTGACCGATTACGTGCATTTTCTCATGACAGAGAGAGACAAGGCACGCTGAAGCCATAGGAAAGGAAGTAAAGCAGATGGAGAAAGAACTGATAAAGAGAGCCGCCTCTGTCATTTTTGCAAACGAGGGCGGCTATTCTTCTGTAAATGCGGACGACAACGGTGCCGCCTCGGTAGGCAGGCTCCAATGGCACGGCACGCGTGCGCTCCGCTTGCTTAAAAAGATAATAAGCGCCCTCGGCGAGGGGGCGTCGCTCGGGCTTATCACCCCCGAGCTTTACAGGGAGATAAAGGGCGCGTCCTCATGGTCGAAGCGCACGCTCTCGACCTTCGAGAAGCTTCTTTTGACAGAGCTTCTTTCGACCGATGAGGCAAGGGCGGTTCAGGATGTGCAGGCGGAGGAGGATGTCGGCGGGTATCTTTCGCACGCGCGCGCCCTTGGTGTCGGGGAGGAGTGCGCGATGATATTCCTTGCCGATATAGAAAACCAGGGAGGCAGCGCCGCTGCGGCAAGAATAGTGAAAAACGCCCCCGACACGGGCATCGACGGGCTTTTTGTTTCGGCGAAGGCTGACCGCGTCTTCTCAAAATATCAGCCGCGGCGTGAGAGGGTGTATGCGCTTCTTACGGGGCATGCCTGGGGTGAGGAGAAGTATTCGGGAACGCTCTACGAGGTAAGGCGCGGAGACACGCTCTCGGCGATCGCGCGCGAGTACGGCGTGAGCGTCAGGGCGCTTGCCCGCGAGAACGGCATCTCCGACCCGAACCGAATCTGCGCGGGAGCGCTTCTGCGCATTCCCGCACAAGAAGAGCAGACCTTCCCCTCCGCAGGCACGCCGGACCCTTCCGCAAAGCCGGGTGAGCCGACGGAGGCGGGCTGTACCGAGCATTCGGTCCTGCCGGGCGACACGCTCTCTGCCCTTGCACGGACTTACGGGACGAGCGTTACGGCAATTTTAGAGAAAAACAGGGGCAGCTACCCCGCAATGACGAGGGATTTTATCGTTGTGGGATGGAAGCTTCTCATTCCGAGGGGGGAAGCGGATGCCTGATACCACGGCTATGACTGTAATTCTTGCCTGCGCCTCGGCTATCCTGCTTATAGCAAACGCCACGGAAAAGCTCCTTGCGCTTATCAGAAGCGCCCGCTCGCCGATAGAGGGAACGAACACCCGCATCGATTCTCTCGAGCGCTGGCGCGAGGAGGTAGAACGAAAGCTCGAGCGTGACCATGACCGCCTGAGGGAAATAGACGAATCGATCTCGGTCACGCAGAGAGCGATACTTGCGCTTCTCGATCACGGCATCGACGGAAACAATATCGACACGCTCTGCGATGCCAAGGAGGAGCTTCACACACATCTGACATCAAGAAGGAGAAATATATGAAACTGATTTTTGACAAAAGCATCTTTACCTCCGAATGGCTGAAGGCGGCGATCATACGTGCGCTGCGCACCTTTGCGCAGACGATGATCGCAGGTATCGGAACAGCCGCCGCCTCGCTCGGAGAGGTCAGCTGGACAACCGTTCTCAGCTGTGCCGCCCTCGCGGCAGTGCTCTCGCTGCTTACGAGCATTTCGGGACTTCCCGAGACCGCAGCGTAGAGGCACCTGCGGTGCATGAAGTTCCGCCTGCCGGCGGAGTGATATGCTCACTTCGGGAGCGCGATATTCCATCCCCGCTGTCATCCTTGAGCGGAACGCCGCTTTGTTTCGTTACACGCGAAGCCCCATCCCCGCTGTCATCCTCGAGCGCAGCGAAGGATCTGAGCGGGGTGAAATAATACCGCTACAGCGAACTCGCCCACAGATCCTTCGTCGGCTGAAGCCTCCCTCGCGAAGCGCAGCCTTTGACTATCATTGGAATTTTAGCTGTCCCGTTCAGACCGCGTTTCTGCCTCGACCGAGGCAGAAACAGCCGACACCGTACAAGGCTCACCTCTGAGGATCCGATGGGCAGAGCACACCTATTCACTATACAAGAAAGGAAAAAAACATGGAATTCATTACATCAAAGGTCCCCACGGTCGCCTCGGGCGGTGATCTTGGGAGGATCGCATCATATCTGAGAGCCCACAAGCAGGAGCTGAACCATGCCCTCGAGAGCCTGATGAGCTTGCTTTCCGCAAGAATAAAGGGCTCGGGAGGTACGCTTGCACAACGACAGGGTGAGGCTGACGGCTGGCTCTGGCGTACCTTTGGAGACGGAACTGCCGAGTGCACACGCCGCTTTGTGTGCGAGGGAGTGAAGTGCACCACGGCATGGGGAGGCATGTATATTTCGCCCGATTTCGGAGGGTTTGATTTCCCCTTCGAATTTTCCGAGACACCGAGCCTCCAGATGTCTATCACGGGCACGGGGGAGAGGGGATATCTTCTCGGTTATCCGAGCGGGACAGGCTCCGCAACAAGCAAAAACACCGGAAAGTGGTGGTTTGCGCGAGGGTCATCCTCGGGAGCGGAGGATGCTGTCACCCTTGACGTAAGAGCATTCGGGAGGTTAAGGGCATGAAGCTTGAATATCCGAAATATTCCGACAGCATAAAGACCGCACTGCAGAACAAGTTCGGCGGCTTTGACCGTTCTCCCGACCCGTCTGAGGGAAGGCTCTCGGAGGTTCTCAACACCACGGCGGACAAGGCGCCGAGGATCTCCTCCGCCCCGCCCCGCTCGGAGTTTATGGGAGCGAGAGAGGTCTATTCCTTCTTTGACGATCTCACTCAGCGCTGGTTTGAAAAGCAGGGCGGAGAAGGAAGCTACAAGGACAAGATGAAAAAGCTGATCCCCGTGATCGAGGGCGTGTTTGACGTTGCCGACAGGGTGTTTTATCTCTTGAGCTCGGTCGATCCCGCAGCGGATCTTCACACGGGCGGTGCGGGGATGCTTTCTGTCAGATGCGCCTGCTATGACGAGGGCTCGGGCTCGGTCGCTTATTCCTCTCCTGTCGCTCCCTATTCGGGCGCGGGAGTGCGCGCTGTGGTTTTTAACCGCCGTCTTGTGGTCTGGATAGACGGAGACGGAAGCGCCTCCTGCCCCGACAGGGTGGTATCGTTCGAATACACCCCGTCAGAGACCGAGGGTGAGCCCGGGTGGATCGGGCAGAGCCCCGTTTCTCTCGAATTTCCCGTTGCGGCGGGCATTATTTATCACGAGATCACCGAGGCGGCAACATATATCGGGTGCTCGGCGCCGCTTGAAGGCGTAAACGAGGGAGATGTTGTGTGCGTTCTGCTTGAGGACGATGCGGGAAAGGTCGCCGAGGAATTTATCTACGTAAGACGCCTTTACACGACAGAGCCCGGGGGGTGTGTGATCGAGACGGATTACAACCAACTGCTTCCCGCAACTGCCGAGAGCCTCGAGCTGCTCGAGCAGGGAAGCACCGAACGTCCCCTTTCGCTTACCGTTACCCGCCCTGTTCCGAGACTGGAGCATCTGGCGGTCAACCGTGACAGAATATGGGGAACAGCGGGAAACGAGATCTTCTCCTGCGCCTCCTGCGACCCGAACAACTGGTATAACTACCGTTATAACGCCTCGGATGCATTCACGGCGCAGATACCTGCGGTCTCACGCTTTACCGCGGTCTGCTCGTATATGGGAAGCGTTTACTTTTTTACCCGTGAGGGAGCATACAGAATGTACGGAACCACGCCCGAGGTATTTATGATATCCGAGATATCCTGCCTCGGATGCCCCGAGGGAAACGAAGTGACCTTCGCCGTTGCGGGCGGGCTTGCCTTCTACTGCTCCGAGCAGGGACCTGCCTGCTTTGACGGAGAGGGAAGCACGCTTATCGCATACCCGTTTGGAGAGACGCTTCCTTTGGGAAGGTGCGCTCTCGGCGCGGGCGGGGTGTATTATCTCGGCGACGGAGAGTACGTTTACGTCTTTGACACAGCGAGCCGAAGCTGGCACAGGCTCTCGGGGGACGGTGTGTGCTCGCTTCTTTGCATAAACGGCAGAGAGGTCCTGTTTTATGCGGACGGGGGTGCGCAGTATCTTTCCGCCCGCAGAGACGAGGAGAGGATCGTGCAGAGCTCCTTTGCGGAAACGGGAACCTTCACCGACGGATGCATATACGGGGTCTTTCCCGTTGAATTTACCCTGAGAGCAAGGCTGGGCGCGGATAGCCGTCTCTCGCTTTCTGTCTCGGCAGACGGAAGCGATTGGCAGCAGATACTGCTCATAGACAAAAAGGGAGAGCATGTATGCTCGGCGCATTACCTTCCGCGGGTGCGCGCCGACGGCTACAGGATCAGACTTGACGGATACGGGGAATGGCAGGTGTACTCGATCGCCCGCTCGTACATTCCCGCTCCCCGTTCAAACTGAAAACAGAAGCAAGAAAGGAGAAACAATTGAAGGATTACTTGGACCAACAAGCAAAAATGGAGCAGGAATATGACGAAAAGTACAGCAGCTTCGATTATGATGCGGAGCAGGATGCAATATTCCGCCTGCAGAGAAAGCAGCTCGAGCGCGAGCGGACCGACGGAATTTCCGATCTTCTCGCCAGATATGCGGCAAACACGGGAATGGCAGGCTCGAGCGCCGCAATGTCAGCGGCAAGAGATACCTCTTCCCGCTATGCCGGACAGATCACAGATGCCCTCACGAACGCAGAGCAGACTGCTTATGCGAGATGGAACGCAGACCGTGCGGCGCTTGAGAAGAAGATGGCAGAGAACCATGCAAGAGCGCTGGAGGAGGCGGACCGCCGCCTTGCCCTCGGGGACGTTTCGGGCTACCGTGAGCTCGGCTATGATACCACAGCATATGAGGAGAAGCTCGAGCGTGAGCGCCGCGCAGAGGAAGCACGTATCGCCGCCGCGCTTTCCTCCTCTTCATCCTCAAGCAAGAAGAACAACACCGCCTCACCCGCCCGCGGCGGAAACGGCATGACCGAGGCTGAATACAACGCAGAGCGCGATTCTCTTCTCAAGCAGATCAAGACCTATGAAAAGGACATTGATCTTCCCTACGCAAAGGAAAAGATCGAGCGCCTTTACAGACAGCTTGACAACCTCGACGAGGCTTATTACTCTACCCCCCGCTACGTCTCGGACAAGGAGATAGAGGATATCATGCTTATCGCACAGGAAAATTGGGGCATTGGAGAGATGACCTACGTTGACTATGCGCAGTTTTTAGCTTTGTCTGACTACTTTGCAGAAGAAGGCGGAGCGGAGCTTCTTGAAAGCCTCGGCATTACGTTTACGAAGTATTATTGATGATGAGCACGAGATTTACAATACCGGATCTTTATAATATTGCCGTAGAGAGGAATGCGCAAAAGAAAAACGGGATTGCATCGTCAAGCATGCGGGAGAGAAAAAGATTCTCTCCTGCATACAGCATCTCCGATCTGTATGATAAGGTACACAAAAACAACATGGAGAAATACGGCGGATCGAACTGGGCTTACATCGACAAGCACTACGGGGATGTATCCCGGAGTGATCCCGAAAGAGCACGTGAGTACGACAACTATATCACCATGTTTTCATCAATGTCAAATTCGGGTGAAAGCGTACTTGATGAAGCTTCATATAAAAGAGCGGAAGAGTTCTTTGATAAAGAGGCAATAAGCTCTCCTAAAGGAAAGGCAAGCGGTCGTGAACTGCTCAGCCGTTACGGAATAACGATGCAGGGAGAGTTACCGTCGGTGTATGCAGCCGATCCTGACGGACTAATGAATCTATTGATAAAAGAAAATCAGAAGTATCTTCCCACTAAGCAAGAAACGGCGGTGTCGGCGGTGCAGAATATTACCCGTGACTATAATGCCAAGGTGAAAAAAGCGAAGAAGGCGGGAGGATGGGAAGATTTCACTACTCAGGAGTTATATGATCTTTATTCGAGAAACGACAGACTGAAAAATGAAATAGAGGGATACGGAGATATCTTAGGCGAGGGCGGAGTAAGTGTGCTGACCTCTCCGCTTTCGCAGATAGAAAGCGGGACGGGATATCGTTTGTCGGAGGCGGTTGCAAGAACAGGTTCGGCACTGCACGATGATTACAACACAAGCTTGCAGATTTTTAAAAACAGATATGCTATCGACCAAGCAACTGCACTTGATAAGAACTTTGAGAAGAATAATGAAGAGTATGTTAAAGAGCTTAACAGTCTGACGGTCAGGCTCGACGAGCAGATACGTGTCTTGAGGATGATGATCGATCGCGGCATGTACGGAGAAAATACCGAGGCGGTAAAACAGGAGCTGTCAAAACTTGAGACTATGCGCAAAAACACAGAGATCATTATTGCTGCAATCAAAGACGACACGAAGAAAAAACAAGAGTATTTTAACCGTAAATATAAAGAACTCGATACCGCTCCGTCTGAGTATACCGCCAAGTACGGTGACAGAGGATGGGAGCAGATGAACGAGGAACAGCGCGCGGATCTTATCGCTCTGCTCTATAAAGACGACACTATCTTATTCAATGCTTCTGACTATTTTAACGGTAGATTAACCAAGATTGATACCGAGGATCCGGCTGTCGATGTCCGGAAGGCGGCAGAATACAATGCACTCGTAGATGAAGTCAATACTTTTATCGGAGAGGGCGGAACTGTAGAGAGCTATTGCAATTTCTTGGCAGGAATAGCGGATGGAGAGACGGAGTTTGATTATACCGATCATGAGAGTATTATCGCAACCGCAAAAGCACTGCTTGAAAGAATCGAAGCGAACAGAGATATGATGGACAAGGATACGTATCTTGAGCTTTGGAAAATGGTCAGCCGTATTGTTGAGGATGGCCCGGAAATGCGCAGAAGAAAGTATTTGTATGACATTCTGGCGGAGGAAGCGGCATTAGAAAAGATGTCGAGCGAGGAGATCGGAGATGAAATCGTTAAGCTTGAGAAGCTTTTATCCGCAGAAAAGGATAAAGTAGTTGCAGAACAGTTAGAGGGTCTTATCAATAAAGCCAAGCTGCAGATGGTCGGAAAAACCGATAAGGAGAGAGCGAAAAAGTACCGGGAAGAGATCGAAGAGTACAAGAACATTGATTCCTGTATTGATAATGTGGAGAGCAGTATTGAAGATTGGACAGAGAAATGCGAGGTTTCGAAAGCAAAAGCCGAGCAGTTCCCTTTGCCTCAACATAAAAACGAGTATTATCAAGCAAAAAAGGAATTGGAAAGAGCTCAAGACCGATACAAGGAGCTTGTTGCACGCAAAGCTGAGCTTGAGAAGAATCGGGAATATTATGAACTTCTCGAGTCGCTCGATACCGAGTGGAAGGAAAAGCAGGCGGGCCTTGTCGAACGTGCGTTGTGGACGATAGGTGATATAGGCGATTCCTTTATGCGGGAATGGATGTCTACCGTGTCTCAGGCAGCCGACGTTCTGAATCTGATGATTCCCGATGAATTTCCGGTACTGAATCCGTTTGCTGCGGGTGCGGAATATGTTTTAACCGACAAAGATACACCTAAAAGCGGGTTTGTGCCGTTAAAATTTGTGAAAAATACTTTTTTCGATAAGGATGGGGATTTTGATTTCAGTATATCGAGAGGATGGAACGAAACAAAAGAGCATATTGATGAATATCTTACCGAGGGAGGAATAAGCAAATCGGAATTTGTCAAAAAAACGACAAGGACAGGAGAATTTGCTCCTGATGAGCTAAAGCACTACCGCCCGTCATTTGATAACGACTTTACTCAGTTCGCAAATGATGTAGCAGAGGGGATCGGTGCACTTGCTCCCAACATTGCGCTGGCCATAGCTACGAGCGGAGGAAGCGCTGTCATGCAGGGAGTAATTATCGGCACAAGCACCTACCATTCGAGCTACAACGAAGCAAGAGACAACGGTGCTACGACCGGAGAAGCGAACGCTTATGCGTTTTTGACGGGGTGCTTGGCGGGACTCTCCGAGATCGTTATAGGTATGCCTCTTGATAAGGCGGCGGGCATTATAGGCAAGCCGGTTTCTAATTTTATTTCAGGTATTGATAATCCCGCATTGCGCGGAGGGATCAAGCGATTCTGTTCTTTTTTTGGAGAGTATGCAGAGGAGGGCATAGAGAGCATTTTTGAAACTCTTTTCAAAAATGCAACATATGATCCCGATGCTACTCTGGATTGGAGCGAAGTCGCATATGAAGGTTTAGTAGGCGGCACTGTCGGGGCTATGTTGACGGGGACGGACAGTCTTGTTAATAACAAAGCAAACGCTGCTGACATGGATCACGTGAAGGATATTATAGCCCGCGCAGAGAGCATCTCTTCTTTTGCTGAAGGTCAGGCATTCGTACAGGAGTTGACTTCGCTCGTACAGATGATGGAAAGTTGTCTTGATAGCGGTGACGTTGAATATTCCGAGAATCTGCATTTTCTCAAAACCAACTATGATGTGCTCGAACAGGTCACAATAGACAAGATTCCCGAGCTTGTTGCGCAGAACGGCGATATTGGTTTTATGAGAGAGAAGCTGACTAAGCTGATCGAAAGCGAAAACGGAGACGGAAAATACCTCGCATCGGTGTTTGCCGAGACTGAAATTCAGCTCTACGATGCTATTCTCACCAAGACAGACCTTGATCCCGAGGTAAGGGCGAAGTTAGAGGCGCAGCGGGGTGAATTGACCGCGCTCAGAGAAGAGCTCGGGCTTGACGATTATTCCGAGAAGCGCGCAGAGGGCGAAGTATCGACAAAGAACTCAAGTCAAGATACGGACAATGCTCTTGATGCGGAAGTAGAAACAACACCGACGCTTGATCTTGATAGCATAGCGAGATCGTCATTTGACAGGGTAAATTCCTCAACTGCGGAATTGAACCGAGTGGTCGCAGAGATGCGTGCGGACGGAGAGAACGTCGAGACGTACATACCTACCGAGCGGACGAGGATAACTGATGCGTTGGCACGCGCTATAGCGAACAGCAAATATGCAAACGTCAAGGGCGGTAACAGGGGAATTCTCTCCTACCTCGATGCGGCGGAGATAATGCAAGCCGACCCCGATCATACAAGACGTATGCTCGCAGCGGAGTATCTTACAAGAAAAGCGCAGGCAGAGAGCGGAGGCGCAGGTGCGGCGATGCCGAGGGGAACTGCACGGGGCACCGTCGGAGGCGTACATGCTTCGTCCGCTTCGGTAAATTCGTATGTTCGAGGCGCATCACCCGTATCAAGCTCCGTGCCGATCGCTGCACCGTCGAATTCTGTCGAAAAAGTATTTGTTGACAAAAAGTCAAGAAGTGGTATAATAGACAGTAAGAAGACAGCATCAGAAACAAAGGTCGTTTGGTGCGACAAACCGCATACAAATAAGACTCCGGGGCATTGGGAGACTATATGCGACAGGGTAGAACGTATGAGGCAGAGCGGGCAATACGCAATAATATATGTCAACAAGGGCTTGAGCAACGAGCTGCGGCATCCGTTCCCGAACCGCAGACCCGATATAATGGCAGTACGACACGACGGCAAAATTGACCAAGTTGAGGTACCGAGCAAAACGGACAAGACTTGGATTTTGAAGGCGAGAATGGAAGACAGTCAGCGTATTATGCGTGACAGAGCGGGAGATACGGAGATCGAGTACATAAAAGAAGAATACAAGGAGAACAAAGATGGATAAGCTTAATATTTCAATTGTATTTTATGGTGGGCTCAAAGGAGATTGGCGCGAGTTTTACGAGGATGCAAAGAAAGTGTTTGAGACAGCAGGGCAAGAGTATAACTATGTTGGAACAACTTTGATGGATCAGATGCGAACGGTAAAGCGCACCGAGAAGAGAGTATACAGAGAGCTTGAAAACGATCAGGTGAAAGATATTACAATGCAGTCACTTGTCAAAGGCTTTGTGCAGGCATACTTTGATTATGAGCTGACAATAATAAGGGGAGAAGGCATGCTTCAACTTACGTTTAATGCATCCGACTATTCAAAGATAGATGAGGATGCGGTCATATCAACTTTCAGCAAGTACGTGACGGATCCAAAAATAGAAATATTTGAGTTGAACCGTCTGGAGTGTCCGAATTTGTATGCATCAAAGATGAATTCCGAGGCGTCTTATCCTAGATTATATCCTTCCTTGAAGGTTCGTAGACTCATAAACTGACCGCTTGATTTAAAACATGACAACTAAAATACAGGGGCTGTAACAAATGTGGTTTTAATTTGTTACAGCCCCTGTGTGCTATTCTCACCAAGTCCGACCTTGATCTCCGGGGAGAGGTATCGGCGAAGAAAGCAAACCAAAACACGGATGCATTGCTTGATGCGGAAGTAGAAACAACGCCGACGTTTGATCTTGATAGCATAGCGAGATCGTCATTTGACAGGGTTAATTCCTCATCTGCGGAATTAAACAAGGTTATCGCAGAGATGCGTGCGGACGGAGAGAACGTCAAGACGTACATACCTACCGAGCGGACGAGGATAACTGATGCGTTGGCACGAGCCATAGCGAACAGCAAATATGCAAACGTCAAGGGCGGCAACAGATGGGTCTTGTCATACCTTGATGCGGTTGAGATGACAAAGGGAGACGATTCGTTTGTAAGAAAATTTATCGCGGCACAGTTGCTTGCTCGAAAGACACAGAGGCAGAGCGCTGAGCAAAAAGCGACGCAATCCGCTTCTGCTTCGGAATACGAGCTGTCAAGGGAGTTAAATGCGAGAGAACAGCCTACACCGATTGAAGCATCGCAAGAAGCCGTTTCGCCGTTTGTCCCCGCTGAAAAAACATCACTTGACAATGCAAATAATGGTGATATAATAAAAGAAAGGGCTGAAGACGTTAAGAATAAAAGAATCGAAACGCTTGAAAGAAACAGAAGATTTGGAAGATTGTTTGAAAAAAAGAAATTTAAGAAATTTTCAAAAAAGTATTCAGACGCGCAAGAACAGGTTACGATAATAGTTCAGGACGGAAATGAAGGTTACGTAAAGATAAGATTGGACGCAATAGGTAAGGACAAAGACGGGAATATCGTAATTTACGAATTCAAATCCTCCGAGACAGCCTCATTTACCAAAAATCAAAAAGCAGGGTTTGATCTATTGCGAAAATACGGCGGCACGATAGTCTCAAAAGAAAAGGGCGTTTACAAACGAGGAGATACGATACCCGCAGGAACGAAAGTGATGGTTCAAACACCGAAAGGAGTAACTGATTATGTCGATATTGGAAAAAAACACGCTTGACGGAGTAGCGTTAACGAAGGACAAAAAAACTTTGGCGCTTATGATATCGGATCATTTGCCATGGGACGACGAATACGAGCACTTGACTGCGTTGCAGGAAAAACTCAATTCGTATATTGTGTATTGGCAGAGCGGACAGTACAAGAATATCCGTGATGCCAAAAAGGTAAAGAACTGCGTCGTAGAGATGTATTTCATGCATGAGCCAACCGAGAACGCTTATAGATTCTTGGAAACGGTCAATCAGCAGTTAGCGCAGATCAATATGCGCGTCGCAGTATGCGAAGAATAACGCTGTTTCAGATGATTACATAAGAAAAAGGAGCCGAACGGCTCCTTTTTCTTATGGGAGAGAATAGATTTCTGCCGAAGAAACGAACGGTAAATATGCAAACGTCAAGGGCGGCAACAGGGGAATTCTCTCCTACCTCGATGCGGCGGCGATAATGCAGTCCGACCCGGATTATACAAGGCGCATGCCGGCACCGCTTCTTCAACGACCGTTTTGCCGGATATTGTCGGAAAGAGCGTGCTTGACAATACAGAAAAAAGCGATATAATAAAAACAAGCAAGCGGCACAGCAGGCATTTCTAACGACGGATCGATATTTGTTACATACGATCACTATCATACTTTTTATGAAATAGTACGATAAGGAAGGAGATCATAATGAGCACAAAAAAATATACAGTTGATTTTCGAAAAGTCAAATATTATTTCGACATGCATTTCACGATACGCGATTCGCTTGAATTTCCGGATTATTACGGGTGCAACTGGTCTGCGTTCTGGGACTGCCTGACCGATATGTACGGGGATCTTATAGCCGAGGAGAGCCGAACTCATGCCGGTTTTAAACGATATTTTTGCCCATCTCTGCGTTGCCCGAGCTCGGAGTACGATAGTACACCTTCACTCGATGCGCCTTGACCTGAACAAAAATCTCTGTTTAAAACTCGCATAGCGACCCTCACACACGGATTTTCGAGCAGAAAGGGGCTATCTGAGTGCAGACATATTGGTATATGTCAAACGAAGAGAGTCAATTTATGCCGAAAAGCCGTATGTGACGGCGGTATTAGTTCGGCTTTCCTCGGCTATTCACATCGAGATCATCGGACTTGACGTGATCCGACGGAAGTTTGACGACTCTGCAGACAAGATGGTCGAGATATTAAAACGCTTCAAGCACTTCAACAACGATCTGTTTTGCAATGATATCACGATCGAGATAGTTACGGACACAGGACGTGAATTCATCGAATGAAATAACAGGACAGGAGAGCGCGGCATGTATCAATACAAAGATAAGTACACTATCGATTTTCGGGGTGTAGAGCATTATTTTGATATGCATTTCACGATACGCGATTCGCTTGAATTTCCGGATTATTACGGATGCAACTGGGATGCGTTCTGGGACTGTCTTACCGATATGTATGGGGATCCTATTCACATCGAGATCATCGGACTTGACGTGATCCGACGGAAGTTTGACGACTCTGCAGATATGATTATCGAAACACTAAAAGAGTTCAAGCATAATTATGACGATAAATATGTGAATGATATCACGATCGAGATAGTTACGGAAAACGGCACAGAGATCATCGAATAGCAGGCATCGTTAGTGTGCAAAAGCAACGGACACGCAAATGGGAGAGATCCCCTTTGCGTGTCCGTGTTTTTGTCTTTTGTTATTTTTTTATGATCTTGTCAAATATAAATGTCAGTGCCATAGCGCCCGCAATGACAGCACCCACCGAGCAGGCGGTGTTGATGCGGCGGCGGATGCGGATCTTCTCTGCGAGGTTACGGTAAGGAAGGTCGATATCGATATCCACCTCGCGGGTCTGACCGTTTGCGGCGTGCGCACTGATCCTCGAGGCTCTTTTGTAGGAAGCGGCATAGGAACGGCACTCGCGGCACTCGTTTATATGCTCCTCGACCTCGGCACAGGAGGAAGAGGATGCACATCCGTCGCAGTAAAGGGGTATCAGGTCCTGAATTATATCACAGCTGGTTTTCATCTTTAAACAGATCCTTTCTGAGCAGATTTTTTGCTCTGTAGTATACGACCTTGGCGGAATTTTCGGTAATCGACAGTATCTCGGCTATCTGCGCAAACGGCAGCTCCGCATATATCCGCAAAAACACAACGTCGCGGTATTTTTGCGGGAGGCGGCTGACGCATTCGTTGACGTATGAAGCAACAAACTTTCGCTGCAGTATCTCCTCGGGGTCCGATTCGGCTCCCGCCTGCGGCTCTACGAGAAGCTCAATGTTAAGCTGTGTCAGCTTCCTTTTCCGCAGATACTTGAAGAATACATTTTTGGCTATCGCGGCAAGCCATGTGAACATTTCGCACGAGCCGTCATAACGGTGGAAGGACACAAACGCCTGATAGAAGGTCTCCTGTGTCATTTCTTCGCTTATGTCGGCATCCGAGGTCAGCTTATAAAGAAACGCATATATCCGCCTGAAGTATTGCTTATACACATCCTCGAAGGATTGCAATTACCCACTCCCCCTTTCCGTTTTTATCACCGGATATTATACCACATTTTGCCCCTGAAGTCACTATCTTTTTAAAAAAACACATAAAGAGAGCGGAGATTTAATATATTTTTAACAAAAAGAAGCACAAAACATGCATTATCATTGACAAATGCGACAAAAAAGAGTATCATTATCTTGTTACATATTTATTATAACCGAGGAGAACATATCATGGCAGAAAAGATTACCATCCCGCTCAAAAGTATAATCGACGAGTTCTCGCTCGAGCCGGTGTTTTTGCCCAAGGACCCCGCCGAAATACAGGTCAGCCGTCCCGAGGTCAACCGCTCGGGCTTGCAGCTTTCGGGATTTTTTGTGCACTTTGAGACTGACAGGATCCAGCTTATCGGAAATGCCGAGTTCGAGTACTTGAACAGCCTCAAGAAAAGCGAGCGCGCATATCATATAGACAACTTCATGGCGCACAAGCCCGTCGCAGTAATTCTGACACACGGACTTCCGATGATAGAGGAGCTGAAGCTTGCCGCAGAGAGAAACCTCGTTCCCCTGCTCAGATCCGCACGCTCAACGACACAGTTCATAGCCGCCCTCATAAGCTCGCTCTCCGTCTCGCTTGCTCCCCGCATAACCCGCCACGGCGTTCTTGTCGAGGTCTACGGAGAGGGTATCCTCATTCTCGGAGACAGCGGAGTAGGTAAGAGCGAAACGGCAATAGAGCTTGTCAAGCGCGGCCACCGCCTCGTCGCCGACGATGCCGTTGAGATCAAGCGTGTCTCTGACAGAACACTCGTCGGCACCGCCCCCGAGCTTATCCGCCATTATGTTGAGCTCAGAGGAATAGGTATCGTTGACGTGCGCCGCATCTTCGGTATGGGCGCCGTCAAAATGTCCGAGAAGATAGACCTTATAATCAACCTCGAGCCCTGGGTACAGGGAAAAATGTATGACCGCTTCGGACTTGACGGAGAGAATATGGACATTCTCGGTATCGAGATACCCGCTCTCACCATCCCTGTCCGCCCCGGCCGTAACCTTGCCATCATCCTTGAGATCGCAGCAATGAACAACCGCCAGAAGAAAATGGGCTACAACACCGCCGAAGAATTCAATAAACGGCTGATGGGTGAGCTCGGCGAGGGAGACCGCTGACCTCGCTTGCATAAATTGCGCCATAGGTCGGATCGACCGCGTCTCGGCATTCGGTTACGTATGTAAATACGCGCCCTCAACCTCGCGCTCCGATCTTAGTCTTGCATCAATTTCTGCGTCGCGAGGAACCTCGCTTGCATATTTTCCGTCACCGCTCGACTATCCCTCCGCGAGCC
>JAZMZS010000196.1:0-3697 GCA_045586105.1 Eubacteriales bacterium
AAACCTTTTCTCGAAAAAGGTTTTCCCCGTATGTTCTTTACCTATTCATTCTATTACTTTATCATATCCGCGAGGATAGCCGCTGCTGCCGAGAGAGCTTCGTCGACCTTTGACACGTCCTTCGCTCCGCTCATAGCGGAATCGGGGCGTCCGCCGCCGTTACCGCCGCAGATTGTGGAAACTGCCTTACAGAGCATTCCTGCGTGTGCTCCCTTTGCTACCGCATCCTTGCCGCATCCGCAAGCGAAGTTGAGCTTGCCGCCGTTTACCGCAGCAACGAGGCATACGGCGTCCGACATCTCGGCCTTCACCTTGTCGGTGAGGGCTCTTGCCGCATTCGGGTTGTCGTCTATCTTGGTGCAGACAAGCTTTACACCCTTGACATCAAGCGCGGAAGCGAGCATTCCGTCCATCTTGGAAGCGGAGAGCTTCTCGTTTGCAGCCTCAAGCTCACGCTTGAGCGCTCTGATATCCTCCTGGAGCTGTGCAGCCTTAACGGGAATATCGTGGGTGTTGTTGAGTCTGAGCACCTTCGTCGACTCGTCGATAAGCGCCTTCTGCTCGTCGATGAGCTTAAGCACGCCAAGACCCGTTACTACCTCTATTCTGCGCACGCCTGCCGCAACGCTCGACTCGCCCGTGATACGTGCAAGTCCGATCTTGGCGGTGTTGTCAAGGTGTGTTCCTGCGCAAAGCTCCATCGAGAAGTCGCCCATCTTGACTACTCTTACTACCTTGCCGTACTTTTCTCCGAAGAGAGCCATAGCGCCCATCTTCTTTGCCGATTCGGGATCCGTTTCGGTAGTGGTGATAGGCTCACCTGCGAGTATATGGCGGTTTACGACCGCCTCGGCCTTTGCGATCTCATCGGCTGTCATTGCAGCGTAGTGGGAGAAGTCAAAGCGCACCTTGTATTCGTCTACGTAGGAGCCTGCCTGCTCAACGTGCGTGCCGAGCACCTCACGAAGAGCCGCCTGCATAAGGTGTGCGGTCGAGTGGTTACGGCGGATAGCCGCACGGCGCTCGACATCGATCTTGGCGGTAACGACGTCACCTACCGAAAGCGTACCCGATGCGATACGGCAGATGTGGATAAACACGCCGTCCGTCTTCTTGGTATCGAGCACCTCGATCGAGGCACCCTTGCTCTCGATAACGCCCGTGTCTCCGACCTGACCGCCGCCCTCTCCGTAGAAGGGGGTCTTGTCAAGCACAAGAGTGAACTCACCCTCGTTGACAGAATCAAGCTCAGCCTCGTCGCTGAGAATGGCAATTACCTTTGCCTCGCACTCGTCCTCGGTATATCCGACGAATTCCGTCTTATCAAGGGCTGCGATAAGCGATTTTGATGCGTTAGACCAGCCGCTGATATTTGCTCTTGCATCACGGGCGCGCTGTCTCTGCGCCTGCATCTGTGCGTTGAATTCTTCCTCGTCTATCTCAAGTCCCGCCTCCGCCGCGATCTCACGGGTGAGGTCTATCGGGAAGCCGTAGGTATCGTAAAGCTTGAATACGTCCTCGCCTGCGATGACCTTGGCGTTATTCTGCTTTGCACTCTCAACAAGTCCCGAAAGAATGTTAAGTCCTGCATCTATGGTAGCGTTGAAGCGCTCCTCCTCGAGAGAGAGCACCTTCTTTATGTAATCCTGCTTTTCGGTAAGCTCGGGATATGCATCCGCATTCTGGCTGATAGCGACGTCGCAAAGCTCTGCGAGGAACATTCTGTCAATACCGAGGAGCTTAGCATGGCGAGCCGCACGGCGGATGATACGGCGAAGAACGTAGCCTCTGCCCTCGTTTGAAGGAGAAACGCCGTCGCAGATCATGAAGGTCGCGCTTCTGATATGGTCGGTGACTACGCGGATGGAAACGTCGTTGTCCTCGTCATCTCCGTAATTCTTGCCCGAGATAGCGCATACGGTGTCAAGGATCTTTCTTACGGTATCGACCTCAAAAAGATTGTCAACGCCCTGAAGAACGCATGCAAGTCTCTCAAGACCCATACCCGTATCTATGTTCTTCTGTACAAGCTCGGTATAATTGCCGTTGCCGTCGTTGTTGAACTGCGAGAACACGTTGTTCCAGATCTCCATGAATCTGTCGCAATCGCATCCGGGTGCGCAGTCGGGCTTGCCGCAGCCATACTTTTCGCCGCGGTCAAAGTATATCTCGGAGCAGGGTCCGCAGGGTCCTGAGCCGTGCTCCCAGAAGTTGTCTGCCTTGCCGAGTCTGATGACCTTCTTGGGATCTACTCCGATCTCCTTGGTCCAGATCTCGAACGCTTCCTCGTCATTCTCGTAGATAGAGGGGTAAAGAAGCTCAGCGGGGATCTCCATCCATTCGGTAAGGAACTCCCATGCCCATGCGATAGCCTCGTGCTTGAAGTAATCGCCGAAGGAGAAGTTACCGAGCATCTCGAAGTATGTGCCGTGGCGCGCGGTCTTTCCCACTCTCTCAAGGTCGGGGGTACGGATACAGCGCTGGCAGGTGGTAACTCTGCGGCGGGGAGGCTCTTCCTCACCCGTGAAGAATTTTTTCATAGGAGCCATGCCCGAGTTTATGAGCAGAAGGCTCTTGTCGTTTATCGGAACGAGGGGAAAGCTCGGAAGTCTGAGGTGTCCCTTTGTCTCAAAAAATGAGAGGTACTTTTCTCTGCACTCGTTAAGTGACATCCATCTCATAGTTTTATATCTCCTGTGTTTTAATAAAAATCGTTATCTTATATCAGTATGCTCTGCGTTTTCTTTTCTTTGCTCCGAGAAGTTTTTTTGCCGCCTTTGCGCTGAGATATTCCAGCAGCACAGCCGCCGCATAGCCGAGCAGTGTATAAAGCGGGCGGTCCATCCCGCCTGTGATAAGCGCCGCCGCCGCGAGCAGGCACACGAGCATTCCGCCCGATGCAAGCGCCGCCGTCTCCGCACGCTCCCGTGCCGTGATGCGTGCCGCAATTCCTCCCGCAATGCATGAAAGCCCGAGTGAGACCAATGCAGCCGCCCCGACGCCCTTCACGGGATCCGGGGTCATGGATAGAATTCCCGCCGATATGACCGCAAAAAGGGATGCCGCGGCTACGGTTACCGCAAGCGTCCTCAATGCGCAGAACAGAAGTGCAAGTCCGCGCTCATCTCCGTCTGCTGTGCGGTGTGTGCGGTGCTTTTGTTTTTTCATATTATCCTCCCGAAGAAAACAAAGTCTTTTTTACATGACTATTCTCACGGGAGGGATAATATTACTGAGCGGCTCTCAGCAGTCCTCTGCTCTTACGTCTACTCTTGCGATAGCCGTCTTGAGAAAACGGATCTTGGTCTTGTCCTTCGAGGTCTCGATGGTGACGGTCTCGTCCTTCATCGAAACTATCTTGCCGATGATACCGCTGTGGGTGGTTATCTCATCGCCCACCTGAAGAGAATCGAGCAGCGCACGCGTCTCCTTCTCCTGCTTCTTCTGAGGTCTGTACATCATAAAGTAGAATACTGCGATAAGAGCAACTATGGTGATGATCATAGAGACCATACCGCCGCCCTGTGCCTGTGCCGTTTCGTCAAGCAACCAATTAAACATTCTTTTAATACCTCCTGCACTTTTGTGCTATTTTTACATATACCTTTCTATTATATACCCATGCAAGATTTTTTTCAATAGTTTTATTGCGAAAAAGATTAGAATTGCAACGTCTCTGCCGATCGTTTTTTGAGCA
>JAZMZS010000197.1:0-9296 GCA_045586105.1 Eubacteriales bacterium
CAACTCCTTGGCTCACAGAACGACATGGCTACGATCCGACTTACTATTTCTCAGCGAGCAGGCTCGCGGAGGGATAGTCGAGCGGTGACGGAAAATATGCAAGCGAGGTTCCTCTCGACGCAGAAATTGATGCAAGACTAAGATCGGAGCGGGAGGAGGCGTGAGCGTATTCTCATACGTGATCGCCGACGACTCGCGATCGATCTGACGTATTGCACAATTTATGCAAGCGAGGCTTGAGGATGACAGCGGGGTTAGGCGGCATTGTTCTTCGTTGCTCTTATAATGCGGCAAAAAACGACGGAACGGGGTTTTCATCAAAACACCGTTCCGTCTTAAAACTGTTCCATATTAAATTTTTTGGTTTAACCTTTCTTTTTTCGGCCTATGTATGCGGCCTTTTTTATTTGACAAATCCGAAGGTTTATTTTAAAACTTTTATCTGTTCATTGGCTTTCACTCTATGTAATCTTCATTCTCGATGAAAGTATGCTATGCACATCAATTTCCATCAGCTGTCCCGGGATGCACTTGTTTTCTATCTTCTGATATGCCTATTGGCAAAATATTCATCCGACCGCTATTTTGATGCGACTTGTTTGTTCTGATGAGCCTGAGTGGTGTTATCGCAACACGCGCTTACTTTCTCATCGGACCTTACCTCCGTGTTCAAATTTCAGCTTGCTTCTCCGACTTGTTCGGATGCATGATCGTACATTGGACTGCCCTCCCGTATCTATTCTTTGGAAAGTATGTGAGTGAGTAGTTTTTTAGAGATCATTTACACACCTGCTTTCATTTAGGTGGTATCGAATAAGTCCTGCCATTGAAACCTGATCTGTCAGATGCACGGACCGTTTCAGAATGCTTCCGTGCGTCTATATTACTTGTTCTTTGGTCTGTACCTCACTTTAATTACTACGGAACTCTCATTTATCAGACGATCGGACCGTTCCGCGTTTTTTCCGTACGCCTTATTTAACTGTTCTTTGGTGTACCCTCACTTTCTTTTTTCTCTCTCGGTTTACTTCTTCCTTGTGTCTACATTGTAGCACAGGCTTTTTCATTTGTCAATAGTTTTTTTGAAATTTTTTGTATGTTTTCTCTAACATTTTTCGGCAACGGCGCTTTTTTATGTGCATGTTGCACAGTAATTCTTACTAAAACAGCACCACATACTTCGGTTGATTATTACCTGTTTTGTGTATCATATACAAAAAACCTGCCGTTCTGTCAACAGCAGGTTTTGGTTTTTATTGATATTTTACAAACATTTTTCCTTTGGTAATTTTGACGCAGAAAAACGGTGCTTTCAAGAGGCAAAGAACACGTCCGCGTCCGATATATTGACCTCATAGACCATAGACGAGCCCTCAAGCATAAGATATACCTTCTCTGCGGAGCTCTCTGCGCTTCCCGAGGTCTCGGTCCCGGTCTCAGCCGATGCCGTTTCGGGGGCTTCGGTCACGCCGCCTTCGGCTGCCGTATCTGCGGGCGCTGCCGTGTCGGCGGGCGCCGCCGTATCTGCGGGAGCCGTGTCTGCCGACGGAGCGCCGACCCTGCCTATATAATAGATGAGCTCACGCTCGATCACCGTTCCGCCTCCGATAGAGGTAGAGCCCTCCGCGGTGCTCGCGCTGACCGTTGTATTATAATATACTGTAACCTTGGTCCTCGAAGCCTCGTCAAGTCCGTAATCGGCAAGCTTGCCCTGCGCGTTGTGGTCCTTGCATTTATCGAGGGTGACCGAGGAAAGTGCAGAGATCACCTTTTCTGCGGTCTCGGTCTCCATGGGGGCGGAGGCGCCTGTTGCGTTTGTGTGTGTCCAGCTCTTCTCCTCTCCCTCTCCCGATGCTTCGAGCCTGAGCGTTCCCAGGGGGGTCAGGGCGCTGACGGCGCTTACCTCTCCGTCGCCAATAACGGGGAAGGTCTCGAGAGCGAGCATATCGTAAAGCTCCCCTGCAAACAGGTCTCTGAAGGATGCGGTCACCATATAGATAAGCTCATGTCCCTCGGCTGTCATATAATAGGTGTCCGAGTGCTTGTTGTATGCGCCGATGTTGTAGCTCAGCGTTCCCCCCGCGCTCAGGGTCACTCTGATCGTATGAAGGGGAGCATCCAGACCGTAGTCGGGGCTCTTGAGATCCCCTTCGATCGCGCGCTCGGCTCTTATTCCCGCAAGAGCGCTCGTCATATCTCCGATCGCCTTTGCATCAACGGGAAAGCTCTCGTCCTGCGCGTACTTCCATGTTTCTCCGTCAAGGGTGAAGGTGTACTCGACACCCTTGCTCGTATAGGTGACGGCGGTAATGCTCTTCTGCTCGATGCTGTTTACCGAAACGTAGCTCGGCGCAGTATCCGATGCGGCTGCATCGTCCCCGCCCGCAAACTTGGTGCTGACAACGAGGTAAACGACGATCAGCGCAACGAGCAGCGCCGCCATTATGATAAGTGATAAGCTTTTTTTCTTCACGCTTTTATCCCTCCGGACGGGCTCAGTTCGAGCGTCTTCTCATCCAGACGGCAAGACCCGTGCCGATAAATGCGATCGGGAGGATGCCGATGATGATGATACCCCAGATATTTGCCGAGCCCTCGGTGACGTTCAGGTAGGAATCGGTCATCTGTATGGTACGGACGGATATCGTTTCAGCCGCACCGCACGCTTCTCCGACGATCGCGGTAAACACGGTGTTTGCTCCCGTGCCCGAGCCGTATCTGTCTTCCTGTATCATATAATAGTTCGAGGAAAGGATGCTTACGCTGCCCGCGCCCTCGACATCTACCTGCACTCCGAGAAGGATGGGACCTTCAACGTCGCCCTCCGCCTTCTGTGCGTAGCTCTTGTCCTGGGTATCAAAGCCTACCTTCTTCGCGAACGCCTTGTCGGACGCACGGAGAAGGGTTGCCGCGGTCATTCCCTCGGGCATGGTCTCGGACAGCTTCATTCCCTGCGAGTAGGGCATAAAGATGTTCGAAATACCGCTGACGAGCGCGCTGTCGTCCGCCTGTGCCTTGACGTTGAACTGAGATCCCGAGTAGTACTGAGTATCAGTCTCGATGACAAGGCTCATTTCCATATTCACGCCGTAGGCTGCAGCAAGGCGTGTGAGGTTGGGAAACTCCGCCATGGTGTAGTTGGTCATGATCAGAAGATCGCCTCCGCGGGACACGTAATCGGTAAGGCGCCCGAGCTCCTCTGTGCTCAGATCCTTTGAAAGTCCCGTGATAATGACCATATCCGCATCCTCGGGAACCTCGCCGACAACG
Organism: Eubacteriales bacterium; assembly: GCA_045586105.1. Taxonomy (GTDB): domain Bacteria; phylum Bacillota; class Clostridia; order Oscillospirales; family CAG-272; genus JAZMZS01. The sequence continues at coordinate 3,271 of JAZMZS010000197.1, forward strand.
GCGCTTCCGCCCTCAAGTCCGAGCACCTCCTCGGTGAGGGTAAGCTGTGCCGTCTCGTAGTTGCGGAGCTTGATCCATTCGGTAAGCGAGGAATTGAGTGCGGGCTCGTCATGGCCCGAGAGCAGGTAGAGCTTGGGAATATCGGTCATGGTAACGTAGTCTATTCCCGCCGCAACGACGCTCTCTCCCGCAAACACGCTCGAAGCCTCAAGCTGAGTGCCGTAGTACTGGTAGTATGACTGAGCATAGTACTCGAAGGTCGCAGAATCCACCTTTCCTCCGAGCTGCTCGCACCAGATGTAGTACACGTCGCTCGAGGGAATAAGCTTGAAGCGGTCTGCGCTCTCGATTATCATCGAATTGTTCGAGACCGCATCCTCCGTATACTTGGAGGTAAATGCGGGTCTGGTCGCGGGGTCGACCTTCTCCACGCTTATATGGCTGTTCATATCCGAATAACGCTCAAGCACCTCGGTAAGGTAGGGATCCTCCGCACCCTCCTGCGCTATGTGGTATACGGTAACGTCCTCCGAGAGCCCCTTGATGAATTCCTCGGTCTTCTCATCGAAGGTAAACATGCTGTCCTGTGTCGTGTCGAGCTTCAGGTACTTGGAGGGAAGCGAATTCACTATAAGGTTCGCGATCACCGCAACGGCGATCACGACAGCGGTAAGGATGGCCGAATATGCGCCTGCGCGTGCGCCTGTTTTCATCTTGTTCATTTCACGCCCTCCTATCAGTTATATCTCTTGCGCTCGAGAGACTGTACCGTGAGGAACAGACACACAGCCATTATGCTGATGTAATACACAACGGCGGATATATCGAACGTGCCTATAGAGAAGTTATAGTAAATATCATAGATGGAAAGTCCCTTGATGCATTCCGCAAACAGACCCTCAAAGGATGCCTTGTCGCGCATGTAGAAGAACACCACGATGATCTCGCATACAAGCCCGAAGCATCCCGCTACCCACCAGTCGCGGGCAAGCACATACACGCAAAGAGCGACAAGCGCGCTGACCACCGTGAATGCAACGAGGCTGACCCATGCCATCGAGGGCATGAGAGAAGCGAGCGAGCTCATAAAGTAGCAGAGCATTACTGTAATGAAGCTGATGACAGCCGCAATTACCTGGCTCTCTGTCAGCGAGGATATGAAAAGTCCCACCGACAAAAGCGCTCCGCCGAGCAGTACAAAGCCGAAGATACAGCTGTAGGTTCCCGCATAGTTGACCTCTCCGAACATACCGAGTATGGGCGGATAGAGGCATATCACCGCTATCGGAATAAGAAATACCGTATAGAGCGCGGCGAATTTACCGATGACCACCGAGGACGAGCTGATCGGCAGAGAATAAAGAAGCTGGTCTGTGCGCTGGTGCTTTTCCTCTGCTATACACTTCATCGTAACGACGGGTACTATCAGCATGAATATGAAGGATGCGTTCTGCAATGCGTATTCAAGCTGGGGATAGCCGCCTCTGAGGTTTGTCGCATAAGTGAATATTCCAGTAAACAAAAGAAGGAAGGCGCCGAATATATATCCGTGCATGTTGGTAAAATATGAGCGAAGCTCACGTCTGAATATAGTTGTCATCCTCACTCCTCCTCTCAGCTGAACAGCGGCTTGTAATCATCGTCCGGGCCGCTGCCGTCTTCATCATCGTCCGAGCCGGCAGATGCCTCCTCTGCCTGCGTACCGCCGTCTGATGCCGTCTGTGCACCGTCCGCACTCTCATATGCGACCGGAGCCTGTGTCTCCCACGGGTCTGCCTCGGCGCCCTTGCTTGTCAGGGATATGAAGATATCCTCAAGCGACATTATATGCGGGATCATGCTGAGCACGGCAATACCCTCGCCCGAAAGCTTCTTCCATACCTGCTCCCTGATATCCGCGCTGACAGGGTAGCTGAGCGTACAGAGCACCGCTCCCGCCTCCGCAGCCTCGGTCACATTCAGATCGAACGCTCCCTCGATGCCCGAAAGCGCGGCTGTGAGCCTGTCCTTGGATGCTCTTGCGGTTATTTCAAGGGTGACCGTGGTGGAATAGGTATCGAGCAGTCCGTCGATGGTGTCATTTGCGACGAGCCTGCCTCCCGAAATTATCATTATTCTGTCGCAGACAGCGCTGATCTCCTGCATGATATGGCTCGAGAGAATGACGGTATGGTGCTCGGAGAGCGACTTTATCAGTTCTCTGATCTCGATGATCTGTATCGGGTCAAGTCCTACTGTCGGCTCGTCGAGGATTATTACCTCGGGGTTGCCGAGCATCGCCTGTGCGATACCCACTCTCTGCTTATATCCCTTTGACAGGTTCTTTATAAGTCTGTTGTGCACAGAGCCGAGGTCAGTCAGGTCGATGACCTCGTCTATCTGGGCGTAAAGCTCGGAGCCGCGCAGTCCCTTTGCTCTTCCGACGAAATCAAGATATTCCGTCACCTTCATATCAAGATAAAGCGGCGGCTGCTCGGGAAGATAGCCTATGCACTTCTTTGCCTCTATCGGCTCCTTGTAAATATCATGCCCGTTGATGGTCACGCTGCCCTCGCTTGCGGCAAGACAGCCTGTGATGATGTTCATCGTCGTGCTCTTGCCCGCTCCGTTCGGACCGAGAAAGCCGTAGACGTGTCCCTGCTCTACAGTAAAGCTGATGCCGTGCAGCGCACGGAAGCTTCCGTAGCTCTTCTTGAGATTTTTTACTTCTATCAAGGTTGTTCTCTCCTTATACGTAATATTACATGTTGCATTTTAACCTATAATTGTGACGGAATTATGACGGAGCGGGGGCATTTTATCAAAAAAAGCACATTTCGCTCAATAAAATGTGAACTCTGTGTGATTTGTATAAAAAATCTCTTGCTTTTTACTTCGATTTGTGGTAAGATACAAGGCGTATCTATATAACTATAGAAATCAGTTACACAAAAAGGATGTCAGACATGAAAAAGAAATCTCTTATTTGCCTAACGGCGCTTTTCGTAGTCTTCGCTACCCTTCTCACGGGCTGCGGCAAGGCTGACTACGATTTTGAAAACAACGATCTTTCCGCTTATATCACCCTTCCCGCCGATCTCAAGGACCGTGACTTCAAAGAAGGTCTCTCCCTTAAGGCTGAGCCCACCGAGAAGGACATTCAGGCAAAGATCGACGAGGCTCTCAAGGGTCTTGCCGAGGTAGTTGACCTCGACGAGAACGCTACCGTTGAGGACGGCGACGAGCTCGTTATCGACTATGTAGGTAAGTACAAGGCTGACGGCAAGAATTCCGACGGCACCGAGTACAAGGCGGGCGACGCGTTCTCGGGCGGTACGGCTACCGATTCCAAGCACACCGTCGACCTTGAGAACTCCACCTTTATCGACGGCTTCGACAAGGGCATGATCGGTATGAAGGCAGGCGAGACCAAGGATATCGATATGGCGTTCCCCACCCCCTATGAGAACAACCCCGATCTCGCGGGCGTTGAGGTCACCTTCACCGTTACCGTAGATTCTATCAGCAGAACCAAGCTCCCCGAGCTCACAGACGAGCTCGTTAAGGCTAATCCCGAGGACTTCGAGAGCATGGCTACCGCGGCTGAGTACAAGGAGCACGTAAAGGAGCACCTCGAGGAGGAGACCGTTGATGAGAACAACAAGAAGATCATCAACACCGCATGGAAGTACATTCTCGACAATTCCACCTACTCGGGCAATTATCCTGACGGACTTCTCGACAAGTATATCAAGACCTACCTCGACTACTACGAGCACACTGTAGCCGCTCAGGACAACCTCCACCTCAAGGAATACGTCAAGAAGAACGGACACGAGTCTGTCGAGGCGTTCAAGACCGCTGTCGTCATTCCCGAGGCTGAGACCGCTCTCAAGGAAAAGCTCGCACTCTACGCTACCGCTAAGCTCCTGGGCATCACCGTTACGGCAGACGATATCAAGACAAAGGCGCAGGAGGACTACAAGTCCAATATCGAGCCCAACCTCGCACTCTATAAGGCTTACTTCGGTATCGCAAGCTTCACCGACTACTACAAGTCCGTAAAGAACGACGCATCCGTCAAGGAAGGCATGATCTTCGACCGTACCTTCGAAGCTCTCTGCGGCATCAAGGCTGACTGAGACCAATAACCCCACCGATACAAAAATACCCGTTGTGTTATAGTAACACAACGGGTATTGTTTCTTTTAAAAGCTTTCAGTTACGAGAGTAAGGTTATGAATCCGGCTTCGCCAAACGTTATAAGCTTGCTTCGCCAAACGTTATGATATGACCGCCAAGTTGCTTCAAGCTGCACCGTAGGTGCATCATAGCTACGCGAAGCGTATCATAACTCATACCTCACCGAGGCGATCATAGTTGATCGAACGGGAAAAGCCTGCGGCTTATTCCCATTCGCTAAAATTAGCATTATACCCCGTGAATTTAGGTCTTTTCGCGCGGTTTTTCGGGGAATTTGACCGCCTTTTTCCGCTTTATCTATGGAGTCTACGAAAAAACGGTATCAAAATGGTATCAATGATACCGACTGAAAATCACATTATTCCCGACAATTCGTTGTACCATAAAAGCAGAATAAATACAAGAGGTTTTGCAAATATTACAAGAGAAGAATTATCAATCTGATATGCTAATCACACAGAAATAATATCCATCGATTTCGTAATAATATAATGTGTTTTCAGGAATATTGCGCTCCTTTTCTGTTAAAACGAATTCTACTTTCCGAGGTGCAAAATATATCTCATACTCATAAAGCTTATCAACTTGAATATCCCTAACATTCAAATTATTTTCATATTCTCCGTTTAATTGATAGAGAGTGTGCAAATCAAGTTTTCCATCTGCCTCTACCAAAAACAGCGAATCTATGCTCATCATATAGGTTTCGTCTGCATAATCGGAATAAATATAAAAATATCCCAATACTTGATATTTTTCGTATTCGTCTTCAATTGTTTTTTCTATTTGAGCAACATAGTTCAAATCCTTGCCTTTTTGCTTAGGAGAATCTAGAAGAAGGGATAAAATATAGTATGAGGCAATCGCTTTTTTTGCAGCTGTGTTTTTCATATTGGCCCCCTTTATCTGTAATTTTTGCACGCCTTCTCGAGCAGAAGAAAATCGTTGCAGCGCTTGGCGAGAGATGAAGCATCGCCCTCCTTGATTTTAATCTTATATACGTTCTGCGCGTTCTTCCAAATCTTCTCTTGAATTGACTTGATATAACGGTACTCGGCGAGAAGCAAAGCGCGGTAGTGCGGATCACTCTCACTTCTGATATCAACGTACTTGGTTTCGCTCAGCGGCACCGGGAACATATTGTTCAGATTGATAACGGCATAGTCCTTGATCTTAATAAAATCAAGTCCTTCCTTCATAAGCTTGTGCTTGTCCTTAAACGAGGAAAGCGGCGCGAAGTAATCAAAACCGTTGATTTGCAAAACGATACCGATATACTTTCTCTCGTTCTTCTGCCCGGATTTCTTGTTCTGAAAGAGATGCGGAGCATATGAAGAGAGATATGTAATATAGCTTGCTTTAATTTCGTAAAGCTTAAGGTTGTCCATTGAGTCCTCCAAAATAGAAAATGAGGGCAAGTGTGCCTTGCCCTCATCACATAACTTTCGCATTCTGAGTAGCGAAACACTCACTTGTAACTTTCTTGAAAGAACCAAGAGAAGTTCGCTTAGTAAGTTTCTCACTTAGGGCTGAGATACACCCGCATTTATATTATATCCTTTTTTCTGCTGTTTTGTCAATACAAAATGGATATTTCCAATAAATCAACGACAAAAATTTTCACATTCCTGCCGTTGTTTATTATTCTGTTTGGTATCAAAACGGTATCAAAAACTCGCTTTGAGTGCCGAAAACCCTTGTTATTACAGGCTTTTTTCAACCTCTGAAATCATTCCCACTCAATAGTGCCTGTGGGCTTGGGAGTGATATCGTAGAGAACGCGGTTGATGCCTTCCACTTCGCCTGTGATGCGGTCGGTGATCTTCGCGAGAACGTCGTAGGGA
>JAZMZS010000198.1:0-4240 GCA_045586105.1 Eubacteriales bacterium
TGTTATACTTTACTATGAAATATTGTTAAAATTTGTAGGAACGTATAATATGATAGTCAGAAAAACACAGCCAAAGGACATTGACAGGATCATGGATATCATATCCTTGACCAGAGAATATTTTAAACAAGAGGGAATTCCGCAGTGGCAGGATGCTTATCCCGAGAAAGAACGTATAGAAGACGATATGAACAGGGGAGAATCCTATGTATGTGAGCGTGATGGAGTTGTTGTCGGAGTCAGCGCTATAATTCCGGGGATAGAGCTTGATTATTTGCGGATCTTTGAGGGAGAATGGAAAAATGACCGCAGATACGTGTGTATGCACAGAGTTGCTGTTCATCCTGAAGCAAAGGGGTCCGGCGTTGCCGCTATGCTTGTGGAAGCAGCGTGCGGGATCGCACGTGATAACGACATTCTTGACTTAAGATGTGATACTCATGAGGTAAACAGTAATATGAGGCGCATGCTTGAGAAAAACGGCTTTGAATATTGCGGGATAATATATCTCAGCGCCGATGGTGAACCGAGAGTTGCTTATCAGAAGCAGCTCGATAAATGATATTGATAAACGTAGGAGTGATATTATGAGAGACGGATTTATCAGATGTGCGGCTGCCGGTGTAGAAATTTCGGTAGCCGATCCGCGCGCTAACGCGGCGGCAATTACGGATATAGTAAGACGGGCGGATGATGACGGAGTTAACCTGTTGTGTTTGCCTGAGCTATGCTTGACAGGGTACAGCTGCGGAGATCTGTTTTTTAATGAATCATTGATAAGCGCAGCGGAAGAGTCTTTGTTTTCTATTGTCGAAAGCACTGCTGAAACAGATGTCATGTTTGTATTGGGCATACCGATAAGACATTATTCCAAGCTTTATAATTGCGCTGCCGTTATACATTCCGGAGAGCTTCTTGGCTTAGTACCGAAGATGAGCGTTTCTTCCTCCGAGCGCAGATGCTTTTTCGGCGCATCTAACATTGGGCAATATGAGTTTCACAGGTTTTCTAACGGTACCGAATGCCCCATTGGTGCCGATATGCTGTTTTCTCATGAGAGTATTGAGAATTATATTTTCGGCGTTGTCGTCAGCGAGGATATGCATTCATCTCGTTCGATCTCGTCCGAGCTCTGCAGGAAGGGGGCAAAGATCATACTCGATCTGTGTGCCGTTCCTCAAACGGTCGGTGCTGTGGAAAATCGCAGAATGCGTACCCAATCATTGTCCGCACGCTCGGTGTGCGCTTTCATCAGTGCTAATGCAAAGCATTCGGAGTCTACGGGAGATATGGTATTCGGATCTCACAATCTTATATGTGAGAACGGTGTCGGGTTATCCGAGGCAATGCCTTTTGAACGTGATGATTATATAATTTGCGAAGTCGATGTTAACCGTCTGTCTTCCGAAAGAACGGCACTTAGCGGTTATGAAGAACAGGGCGGGGCATCTTTTACTGTTTTTTCGCAAAGAGTCGAAGAAAAGACACTTGTGCGGCATATTGCCGAAAATCCCTTTGTTCCCGAAGACAGGGCAAAGCTTGACGAGAGGTGCGCGACCATTATTTCGATACAGGCGCAGGGATTATGCAAGAGAATGGAGCACACAAGAGCAAAAAAACTGGTCCTTGGTGTGTCGGGCGGTCTTGACAGCACGCTTGCCATGCTTGTGTGTGTAAAGGCGCTCGATCTGTGCGGAAGAGACCGCTCGGATCTTATCGCGGTTACAATGCCGTGCTTCGGCACTACAAGCAGGACAAAATCAAATGCTCAGAAGCTGAGCGAAGCTCTCGGCTCTTCCTTCAGAGAGATCGACATCAGCGCAAGCGTAAGACAGCATTTTGTGGATATCGTACACGATGAGAGCGTGCATGATGTTACGTATGAAAACTGCCAGGCAAGAGAGCGGACTCAGGTCATTATGGATATTGCAAATGCAACAGGCGGTCTTGTTATAGGGACGGGAGATCTCAGTGAGCTGGCTCTCGGATGGTGTACTTATAACGGAGATCAGATGTCGATGTACGGTGTCAATGCAGGCGTGCCCAAAACATTGATCAGACATATAGTTGCACACGAGGCAGAGCTTGCGGAAGGCAGATGTGAGTTGCTGCTTTCGGAGACTTTGTTTGATATTCTCGATACCCCCGTTTCTCCCGAGCTTCTGCCTCCCGATGAGAGCGGAGAGATCGCGCAAAAAACAGAGGACATCGTCGGTCCGTACGAGCTGCATGACTTCTTTTTGTACTACACAGTCCGATGCGGTTTTTCCGCTTCAAAGATCCATCGTCTTGCTTGTAGCGCGTATGACGGCGTTTATAATGATAAAACTATCAAGAAGTGGCTTGATATCTTTATGCGCAGATTTATTACTTCGCAATTCAAACGGTCCTGTATGCCTGACGGTGTCATGGTAGGATCGGTCACTCTTTCTCCGAGAGGCGGACTGAGTATGCCCTCGGATGCTTCGGCTAACATATTTATTCTTTGATCTTTGAGGAAAACCGAATTATGAAAAAGAACCTTTTTTCTTCTTTATCAATACTGCTGTGCATAATTCTGTGCTCGTGTCTCGGCCCGATCGAGACCTCGCCCGAGACGACCTCTTTTGTTGCGGATACGCAGATACAGAATGCAGAGACCGACTCGGTGACTGCTGCTTTAACCGACGAAACGGTATCTGCTGATGAAACTCATGAGGTTACCGAAACAAATGCGCAAACAGAACAGGAGCCCCAGACACCTCCGGCTCCGCCCGAGCCCGAGGAGGTGGATCTTGTAATGGTAGGCGATATATTGATGCACGATCCTGTACTTGATGGCGGAAAAACTGCTGACGGGTACAGTTATCATCATATATTTGCAAACGTTGCCGACGAAATAACCGCAGCTGATATTGCTCTTTTTAATCAGGAGGTTATGATCGCGGGCGAAAAATACGGTATTCAGGGGTATCCGAGATTTAACGCTCCGCTCGAGCTTGCCGATGCCATTGCTGCCGCAGGCTTTGACGTTGCTGTTCATGCGACAAACCATACCCTTGATGTAGGAAAGCAGGCATTGCTGGACTGCCTTTCAAACTGGGAGACCAAATATCCGCAAATTGAAGTTGTCGGTATGCATGATTCTCCCGAGGATGCAAAGCACATCAGCGTGATAGAAAAAAACGGTATCAGGATAGCAATACTCAATTATACCTATACAGTCAACGGCGCGGGAACTGCTGCGCTATCAAAGGATCCTTATCTTGTTGATATTCTTGATGAGAATAGGATAAGAAACGATACAAAAGCAGCATCCGAGCTTGCCGATTTTACGATCGTTTGTGCACACTGGGGGACTGAATATACGCACACACCCTCAGCTGCGCAGAAAAGATGGGCAGACATAATGCTTGAATGCGGAGTCGATCTCGTTCTCGGTACACATCCGCATGTTATCCAGCCGGTGGAATGGCTGGAGCACAAAAACGGCAACAAAATGCTTGTTTATTGGTCCTTGGGTAATTTCGTAAATTCCACCGGTGAGTCCGGAGTGGGAAAAGGAGCTAGGATGCTCGGAGCTATGGCGAATGTATCTATAGCAAAAGGGGAGGACGGGCGCGCATATATAAAAAATGCATCTGCAATTCCGCTCGTTACCCACATAAGATATGAGACGTTTGGTATTACTACCTATCTTTTTTCTGATTACACCGAGAAGATGCTCGCCGAGAGCGAGGCAACGAAAATCGACCGTACGTTTTCATATGATTATTGTAAAAAGACGTTTAAGGAAGTGCTGGGTGAATTTATAAAAATCGACGCCTGATCGCGCGCTTGTATGTAATTCCGTGGATTTCACGAAAAAACATATCAAAATCGCAAAAAAAGTTAAAAAATCTATTGACAAAAAGAGAAAACTTATGCTAAAATATGATGTCTAATTATGATGCACGACTATGGCAACATGGTCGTGCGTTGTAATGACAGATAAATAAGACTGCATAAATGCAGCAAATTCAAAAAGAAGGAGGAAAAACATGCCAACCTTTAATCAGCTCGTTAAATACGGACGCTCAAAGTCGGTATACAAGTCAAAGTCTCCTGCTCTCCAGCACGGATTCAACTCACTGACCGGTACTCCTACCGACAAGTCTTCGCCCCAGAAGAGAGGCGTATGCACGAAGGTTACAACGACAAGCCCGAAGAAGCCTAACTCCGCACTTCGTAAGATCGCCAGAGTAAGACTTACCAACGGAAT
>JAZMZS010000199.1:0-8787 GCA_045586105.1 Eubacteriales bacterium
AGGCTCTTGTCGGTCTCCTTGTTTGCGATAAGCTTCTCTGCGACTGCACGCTTCTCGCAGTACTCGTCTGTGAGAATGCGCGCGCATTTGGCAGTAGCTACCACTACCTCATATCTGTTAAGTCCGTTGCTTGTGAGTTCTTCGATGGAAGGCTTGATCATTGTTTTTTCTCCTGTATATGTTTTGTGTTTGTATTATTATTTTGATCGCTTATTGGTTGAAATAGGATGCGACAGCTTCCTTTGAGTCGACTACCTCATTCTGTCTGTCCTCTGCAATGAGTGAGATAGCATCCGCTACGGCTTGTGCACGTCCGTCCTCATTGAGAAGAACGTAATCATAGCTGTCGGCGAGCTTGAGCTCCTCTCTCGTGCGCAGAAGCCTCCTTGCAATAGATTCCTCGGTGTCTCTGCCTCTTGTGCGCAACCTGTGCTCCTGCACCCTTACGCTCGGAGGAATGATCATAACGAGTACCGCCTCGGGGTAAGCGCGCTTGATCTGCATTGCACCGTCAACCTCGATCTCGAGCAGAAGATGCTTTCCGCTCTCGATGACCTCGAGTGCATTTTTCTTCGGCGTTCCGTAGTAATTGCCGCAGTATTCGGTGTATTCGAGCACCTCTCCTCCGGCTATCTTGTGCTCGAACTGCTCACGGCTGACGTAGTAGTAATTGACACCCTCCGCCTCGCCCTTGAGCATCGGTCTTGATGTGAGCGATACAGAGAGGGAAAAATCGGCACTCTTTTCAGTCAGTAGGTTCATTACCGTGCCCTTTCCGCTTCCTGCCGGTCCCGAAATAACAAACAGTTTGCCTTTTTTTGCCATTATATGTCGTCCTCCTCGTCGTAATCGGTACTGTCGTCAAGCCTGTTCGATATAGTCTCTGACTGGACGCTCGATAGAATAACGTGGTCGCTGTCCGTGATGATCACGGCTCTTGTTCTTCTTCCGCAGGAAACGTCTATCACACGTCCCGCATCCTTTGCATCCTGTATCAGTCTTTTGATAGGGGCGCTGTCAGGGCTGACGATGCATACCACTCTTTCCGAGGCTATCATATTGCCGTAGCCCGCATTTATAAACTTCATGTCACAAATCTCCTTGCCGGTGCTTACTCAATATTCTGTATCTGCTCGCGTATCTTTTCGATCTCGCACTTGACGGCAACGACTATGCGCGCAGTCTCGGCGTTATTGCACTTCGAGCCGATCGTGTTTATCTCGCGGTTGATCTCCTGAAGCAGGAAATCCATATTTCTTCCCACGGCACTGTCCTTTGACAGTATCTCCTCGAAGGTAACGAAGTGAGAGCGCAGTCTCACCAGCTCCTCGTCTATTGCGATCTTGTCTGCGAAGATCGCGCATTCGGTAAGAAGCCTCTGCTCGTCGATGACGATGTTGTTGTCGGTGACGATCTTCTTGATCCTTTCCTTGAGCTTTTCGTACTTTGCATCAATATCATGTGCGGACAGCTCGTCAATGCCGCTCGTCAGTTCTCGGATGTTCTCTATCTTGCCCCTGATATCGCGCTCTATACGTGCACCCTCGTTTGCTCTGGCTTCAAGAAAGGAATCGATGGCAGCATCGAGAGGGGTCTTTACCATCATCCAGACGTCATCAACGTTTTTGTCGCTTTTTTTGATGTTGAACAGCTCCCTGTTCTGAGCTACGCTCAGCGTCGTTATATCATCGGGAAGAGAAAACTCATCCCTCAGACGTCGGAGCGCTGCGATGTATGCGGAAGCATAGTGGGCATCGATGGCGATCTCCTCTATGTCGGTGGAATAGCTGTCTACTCCGACGTATACCTCTACCTTTCCTCTTGAAATGCCGCGCTCGGTAATATACGAGCGTACCTTGTCCTCGAGAAAGGTGTACTGTCTCGGGAGCTTGAGCGAAAGATCGAGGTACTTTGAGTTGACGCTCTTGATCTCGACCGTGATATCGTTCTGTCCGTCAGAGACCTTAGACCTTCCGAAGGCGGTCATGCTTTTGATCATTTTTCTGTTCTCCTAATTTTTCTCTGTAATAATAACATAATTATGGATTATATAATTATATAACATAATATAGAATAAGTCAATAAAAAAAGCAGAGATTTTGCACATCAAGGACAAAATCTCTGCGAAATTCAATTATATACATGCGAAGACGGAAAAATCAGCGGGAAAGATCGATCCTGAACCTGGGCTTCCAGCGCACGAGATAAGTGCGGGTGATCCTGGTGAGCGCAATATCATATATTGCAAAAACAGGGATAAGCAGTGCGTATATCCATATCTGCTCATACGGTATTCCGTCCATCCCTATGAGCATTCCTCCGATCAGGAGCATCGCCGCCGCAGACAGCAATGCCAGCGTTGCCTTCAGTATCCTGCACGCCCAAGCATTCAGGCGCTCCAGGGCGAATTTTGCTATCGGATACCACCCGAAAAACAACAGATAATAGAGTGCGGGAAGCTTGGAGGGGAGCAGAAGCATTCCGAGCAGGGAGGAGACCGAGAATATAAGGTACGGATAGGCTCCGCCGAGCTCAAGTATTGCAAAAATCACAGCAAAGGATGCTATTGCCGCGACGCTCAGATCCATTACGTCGACAAGAGAACCCGCAAGCAGCGATATGACCGTCAGAGCGGATAGCATGGCGGAGACGGTAAGCTTTTTTGTTTTTGATCTCATTACTATATTACCGTTTATTATATTGACTTGCCTATCAGCAGCAGCGGATCAGATCTCCGCCGCAGCACTCGCACAGGCAGTCTGCGCAGAGCAGGGTGGTGCACATATCGCATCCGGAGCATTCCGAGGCTCCCGTGCCCGTTCGGTAGGATCTTCCGTATGAGCCCGCTCCTCTCTGTAGATTGATCTTGAGCTGCCTGTATTCTTCGTTTGAAGGATCCATGCTGCAGGCTGTGTCAACGTGCTTCAGGGCGTCATATATCCAGCCTCGTCTGAGCAGTATCACAGCCTTCAGATAATGCCACTCGGCGTTTCGTCTCGATACGTTTACGGCGTCAAGATTAAGCTCGGCTTCCGTGTATCTTCCTTCATTTATCATTCTTCTGATCTCGGGATAGCTCGAAGCACCGCTGCCCGAGTACGAGCTTCTGCTATCCCCGCTCTGGCGTTGCTTCTGGATAGTGTCGTAAGCCTCGTTGATCTCCTTCATCTTCTCGGCGGCAAGCTCGGAAAGCGCGGGATCTCTGTAGTTGTCGGGGTGGTATTTTTTCGCAAGCTCTCTGTATGCCTTTTTGATCTCGTCATCGGAGGCGTCACGGCTGACACCCAGTATCTTGTAAGGGTCGGTCATTGTTCGCTTTTATCCTTTCGGCGTGCTTTTGATGTGCTTTGCTTGAATAACGCCCGCGTCATCACCTCGGGCATTCCGATATATATAATGTTGTTTACTATTTCACCGTAGTCGGGGCAGGAGGAAAAATCGACCAGCCCCACGGCAGCCTCGAGCTCCGAGAGCTCGCACAGAAGCGCTGTGTGTATGCTGCGGCGGCTCTCCTCTTTGAAGGAATCGCCGTACATCTCGCACAGCGGGTTGTAGGAGCCGCTTTTCAGATCGGCTTCGTAATCGTCGGCAGCATCGGCTGCATAGACGAATTTACCCGTGTGGTATCCTATTTTATAAGCCAGCGTCCGATCCCGTCCCTCAAGTCCGTGTGCAAATACCTCGCCGAGAATATCTCCGAAAATTCCGGCTGGCGCGTCCAAGGAGGCGGTCCCGCTTTTTTCGAGAAGATCGAGCTCGGAAAGCTTCTCGGATATCCTGTTTCCGAGAAGGGGCAGGTCCGCACGCTTTTTAAAATATTTAAAAAAAGGAAATATTATTCTGTGCAGTGCTTTTTTGGCGCCTCTGCTGTCGGATATATCGTCCTTTGCCTTGCAATAGGCAAGCTCCGCCGCCGCTTTTGCCGAATACTCGAGCGACGGATTGAGACGGAGCATCGGACGCTTTTTTATCGGGTGCACGGGACATCTGTGATATGATATCTCTGCTTCTTCCTTTTCGAGGGCACATCTGATCATGCACAAAAAGACAAAATCATAGCTGAGAGCAAGGCAGGAAAGCGTTCCCGTGCTCTTTTTCATTGCACGGCAGAGTCCGCAGTATGCGGCACAGTAGCTGTCATACTCTCTGATCCTGAGTTCATTTTTGTGTGCTTTTACATACCCGAACATATAACCTCGCAGTTTTTAGTACAGATGTGTGTTTGTTTGTGTGTGAAGTATATTTTAGTACAACATATCCAAAAAAGCAATAAACATTTTGTAAACAAAATCCAATGAAGCGGCTTTCCGTTCCGAACTATTTTTATAAAAGTTTTATAAAAGCCCCAAAGAACGTTGCAACAAACAGTTTGTGCACAATCTGCAAAGAGGTTTGTATTTGGGATTTACTTTTTGTCATTTTTGATTTATAATATTTTCGTATCATAGGAAAACTATGACGAATAAAAAGGAGGAAATTTTATGAACGGAAAGAAACTTTTAGCTCTTGTGCTGTCCGTGTTCATGATCATCGGTATGCTGCCCGTAGCAGCCTTTGCCGCTGAGACTGATGCGCAGACAGTGACGGAGCAGACTGCCGCAGGCAACGTTGAGCCCGAGCTCACGAGCGATGCGGTAGTGTTCGTATCCAATGATACGGGAGATGATTCCTACGACGGCTCGTCGATGGATAACCCCGTATACACCCTTACCCGTGCGGTAGAAGTACTCGGAGATAACGGCGGTACGATCGTTATCTGCGGCAATGTCGAGCTGGCTAACGAGCCTCTTGATACATATGAATATGATACCGACGGCGATCAGACCCCCGAGGTCCTTCCCGACGGACGTTTCAAGATGCCCGCACACGATGGACTTATCTATGTTACTTCCACCTATGACGGAGTAGACTATGTTGCAGACTGCTCTGCAGCTCTTTGGATGTCAAACTGGAATGACCATGGAGCAGAGAAGGCAGCGCACTTTATTCTCGGCGGTCCCACTACCTTCGAGAACATGCATTTTGCATGCGCTACCAACCCCGTATTCTACGGCAGAGGTAACTTCATTACCATGGGCGACGGCATTACGAGTGATTACAATCTTCTCGTCCTCGGTTACGATCAGGGAACACATTTCTCTGACGGCGCTGTTGACTCTACTGCGGCAGATACCCATATCATACTCAAGTCTGGTAATTATCATACCGTATCGGGTATGAACAGACAGACCGTCGACGGTACGTTCATGGGAACCGCATACATCACCGTCGGCGCAGGCGTAGGCAAGATAGGCACATTTGCAGGTCTTGCGTCCGGCGCAACAGGCGGTTACTACGGAAACGCGGTCATCGAGATCAACGGCGGTACTTTTGACATTATCGCAGGTGCATCTCACAACTCCGTCGGCTCCGACTTCGGTAACGTTACCATGACCATCAACAACGTTACCGTAAATTCGGGCGGACGCGTAGACGGTATGGCGCGCGGCGGCTCTTACTGTAAGTTCGGCGATGTTAAGCTCACCGTCAACGGCGGTAAGCACAACACCGTTGAGGGCTACTGCTACGGCACCAAGAACTCGGTCTTCGGCAATTCCGAGCTCACCATCAACGGCGGTTCTTACGCTTGGATCAACGGTGTACTCATGGCTGATGCAGGTGTCGTTACCGGCAACATCGTAGGCGATGCAGTAACTACATTCAATGCAGGAACTGTTACGAATAACCTCATCGGAGGATCCTACAGAAACGATTTTAAGGCTGACAGCGTTACTCTTAACGTAAACGGCGGTTCGTTTGCAAAGACAGTGGCAACGCTCAACATTACGGGCGATGCCGTTGTAAGCGACTCCATCAACATCAATGTTACCGCAGGTACGTTTACTGAGTACGTATGTGCTGCATCCTACGGCGGCAGCGTTACGGGCGGAGCTGATGTGTACATCAACGTTTCGGGCGGTGCCTTCAACAAGGTGGGTGCGAGCCTTATGACCGCTTATAAGTGCACTGCCAACCTTACGCTCGGCAGAACCTATTACAACATCAGCGGCGGTACGATCGACAAGATCTACGTCGGTGCACGTTATTCTCCCGTTGTAAACGGCGGAGGCCTCTTCTTCACTTATTCGGGCGGAACTATCGGTACGATCTCTACCGCATGGCAGACCGGATATCAGAAGTATTATTTCGTAGGTGAAAAGACCTATGAGACCACCAACTTCTCCGGAGGCGCAGGCGGACAGAACGGCTGGCCGACCGAAGGCGACAATGCATTCAACTACATCAATATCGGTGATACCTATCCCGAAGAGATCTACGTTATGCCTAACGCAGACGGCGGTGACTACGTCAACGACGGTCTTACTCCCGATACTCCCGTAGAGTCGATCTTCGATGCAGCGGTAGCTCTCGGACCGAACGGCGGTACCATCTATCTGATGGGCGATATTCCCGCTGTTACCACCCCCAAGAGCGAGGGAACTCTCAAGTTTACCTCTATCCTTCCCGGTGAGACGGAGCAGACGGGGGCTGTCATCAATTTCGATGCAGGAAACATGTACCTTCAGTCTGACGTAATATTCGACGGCGTTACCTTCAAGTCTACGGTAGCAGACCGTCTTATCGCTTTCCAGGGACACGACGTTACCATAACTGATAACTGCGAGATGATCCTCGCTGACGAGACTGCGGGAACCACGGGCACCGTAGAGCTTATCATAGGTCATTCGCAGAACACCGATACATACTGGGCAGGCGGAAAGACCGCTTCTCAGGTAAGCGTTTACCGCGACCAGACCGTAAATATCAACGGCGGTGAGTGGAAGAGCTTTACCGGCGGTAACAAGCGCTTCAGCCAGTATGCATCTATAGGAACCTACTCGGGTGACATCACCATCAATATCGGCGAGGGTGCTACCTTTACGAGCAACACTCCCTTAGACGATATCTACCCCACGGGCGCGGTACACCTCACGGGCGGTAATATAATAAAGGGAAGCGTTACTGCAAATCTCGCAGGAACCTTCAACGAGCCCGTATACGGCGTAGGCAGACTCGGCGTATACTTCAACGGTGTAAGAGTTACTCTCAACAATACCGAGTATCACTTCATAGGAACCGACGGCTTCTCTATGAGAGACGATACCAAGTTTGAGGCTGACATAACCGTTAATGCAACGGGTAACTTCACTCTTGCGAACGGATCTATCAATGCGGTATGTATGCCCGGAGATACTCCTCTCTACGGTGACTTTACTCTCAATACCGCAGGCGCTGCCTTCGCTGACGGCTACAAGTCTGACGCTAAGGGCATCATGGGCACTACCACCTACACCGGTAATGCTGACGTTGATACGATCAACTACACTACCGTAAACGGCACAACTGACAAGGCAAGCGAGCCTATCCGTGTTATCACCGTTGGTGACTCTATCACCTGGGGTACCGGAGCAACCGCAGAAGAGGTTGACGGATACACCTATCACCTTTACAACTTCAACTATCCTTCCCAGGTACAGAAGCTCCTCGGCGAGGGTGCGGTAGTAGGTAACTTCGGTTATCCCGGAGCTCACGCATACTACGGTCTGTTCAACGACTACTTCGGCTCCTCCTCTTACGCTCAGTCGATGCAGTTCGGCGACGCTGACGCGATCGTTATCGCTCTCGGAACCAACGACAACGCTAACGTAGCAACGGAAGGCGTTATCAACCGGGAGGGCGCTGACGTATACCTCGCTTCCATGAGAAGACTTATAGAGAACTATCACGCAGCATATCCTAATGCGACGATCTACATCACCACCGCACTTCCCAGATGGACGAGCGCGGCAAGCACGGCTAACACCTACGACGTCGTTATCCCGCTCCAGAATCAGCTTGCAGGTGAGTACGATTACACCAAGCTCATGGATCTCTTTACCGATATGAAGCCTTACGCTGATATCGACGAGGCAAACGGCACTACTCTCTACTATGCATCTGACAAGCTCCATCCCAACAACGGCGGTTACGCAGTTATGGGTGCGGCTGTAGCCGAGGATATCAAGGCTGACTTCCACTACTATACTCACGAGGCAAAGGAAGCTACCTGTACCGAGATTGGCTGCGACCATTACGCATGTCTCTGGTGCGACGCTTATTATAACGAGAACGAGACTCCCGCACTCGGACACGACCTTGTCGAGACCGAGAGAGTAGACGCTACCACCGAGGCTGACGGTTACGTCAATTATGCATGCTCTCGCTGTGACTTTACTACGAGCGAGGTTATTCCTATGCTCGGTAAGACCTATACCGAGTTTGAGGTATTCGCTCCTACCTGTACGGAGCAGGGCTATACCAGACACTACTGCGATCAGGACGACAGCTACTACGATGATAGCTTCGTTCCCGCTCTCGGACACGATCACATAGTTACCGAGACTCCTGCAGGCTGTGAGAGCACCGGTACTATCGTAACTACCTGCTCCCGCTGCGATTACAGCGCAACCGAGACTATTCCCGCACTCGGACATACCGCAGGCGATCCCGCTACCTGTACCAAGAACCAGATCTGTACGGTTTGCGGCATCACGCTTGAAGAAATGCTCGGACACGAGCTTACCACCGTTACCGTTGCTCCTACCGAGACGACCGCAGGCTACGACCACACCACCTGCTCTCGCGGTGACGTTGACACTAAGACCAACTGGGTCAATGCAACCGAGAAGCTCGTTGTATTCGTTGACACTACTGCTCCCGCAGGCGGCGACGGAACTATCGACGCTCCCTTCAAGACCTATACCGACG
>JAZMZS010000200.1:0-12518 GCA_045586105.1 Eubacteriales bacterium
ACACTTTTTCTTCACGTAGGTGTGAAGACAGTAAACGTGTAAAGGTTATATAATATAATATAAATATAACACAGTTTGATAAAAAAGTCAATCGGATTTATCGAGCAAAACAGAAAGAGGACAGAATGCTTTATTCCTTGATTTTTGACCGCGGGCACGGATCGGTTCTTGATAATCAGTTCTATGTAGAACTGAGAAAGGATGGAATACTACGCCACAGCGTTGTAGATCATGCGGCGAGGGAAATTCGCATCTACAACGGTCTGCCCCTCTCTGACGGAGACTGGACAAGTGTCGCTGATGCGGCAGCGCTTCTCGAATTAAAAAAAGCACCGCGCCGCTTTTTCAGAAAGCTATTTGCACGCCCTGTTGTTGACGGCCCGAGGTATTGGAGACTGATGCTGGTCACACAAAAGGGCAAGAGACTGAAAAAGACCGCTTACGTTTGGCAGCATACCGAGCAATACAGAGCACTTGAGCAATTGCTTGAACGGATAGCCTCGGATGCGAGGATGAGAGCGGATACAAATAATAATTCATAAAACTAAAATAAAAAGCGAGGTAACAGTTATGTCAATTTTCGATAACCTTAAGAAAGAGATCAACTCTGCCGTTCACAGCACAGCCGACACGTTCGGTCTTGTAAAAAGCGAAACCATCACCTTTGCGGCATTGCCCGAGAGCCTTGCCCAGATGCAGGCGCTTCCCGAGGCGAAGCTCTGCTCGCCGTTCGGAGTTGCGGCTCTCACTATATGTGCGCTGTGCGTTTATGCCGCTGACAAGAATATCGGCATCGAGATGCTTAATTGGCTCAAGGGTCCGCGCCCGCTGACGTCATACGAGATATCATTTCTCGATGACCGCTTCAGAGACGGGCATCACGTTCCTTTTTCATACTTTGCGGGTGCAACTCCCGAAAATGACTACACCCCCCTGTCTCCCTACAGGCTTACCTTTGAGGCAGGTCCTTATGCTGATGCAAATCAGGGGTACAAGAAGCTGCATATCAAGAGCGGCGGAGCTGACAGCCCCAGAGAGATAGTGCTCAGACAGAAGGCTGACGGAACATGGGCTCTCTGGGAGCAGTTTGTTATGGTCGGCATAAAGGAACCGAGATCGAACAATCCGTGGATGTGATAAAGCCGAGCAAACGGAAAACGAGAGGGGTTTTCAAATGAAAACAAATATTTTATTAACGGTAACAGCGGTAATGCTGGCTGTCATTACTCTTGTGTGCGCTGTAAGCGCAGCAACTCTCATCGAACAGCTCGAGGTCTACGACATCAAGGTTCCCGTTGCGGGAGATCATCCCGATACCACATTGAGCTCGCGTTCAAACACGCAGGGCAAGGGATATAAGCTGATATCCGTCAAATGGAAGGACGAGACGGCAGGTACGGCTATCGGCAACGCCTTTACTTATACTTACGTCGGCGGACACGTTTACAGCGTAACGGTACAGTACGCGGCAAACGACGGATATGCGTTTTTAACGGACAAGAGTAACAAGCTCTCTCGGCTTGCCGTAACCTTGAACGGACAGTCTGTCGCTGTCAAGGCACCCGAAGGATATTCCGTTTTTGAAAGGGTAGAGTTCAGCTATACATTCCCCGCGGCAGAGATACCGCACGAGCATACCCCCTCCGAATGGCGCTTCATGGGAGACTGGCATTACAGAGCTTGTACGTCCTGCGGTGATATGCTCGAGCAGCAGGATCATACAGGAGGGACTGCTACCTGCGAGAAGCTTGCTGTCTGCACTGTTTGCAAGCGTGAATACGGCAGACTTGCCGAGTGCAGGTACAGCACCGAGTGGCAGAGCAAGGCGGCACTCGGCCATGCGCACACGTGCACCGTATGCGGCGGTTACGTTACGCTTGAGGCGCACCTTCCCGGCCCGGAGGCTACCGAAACAGCGCCTCAGGTATGTGTGGACTGCGGATATATTATCGCACCTGCAAAGGGTCATAAGCACAGCCTTACGCTGAAGGAAGCCAAGGCGGCTACATGTATGGAGGCGGGTAACTCTGCATATTACACCTGTAACGGATGCAGCGGCATTTTTGAGGATAAGGATGCAAGCAAGAGGATAGAGCAGAACAGTGTAATAATCGCCCCTCTCGGACATTTGGTATCCGACAAATTCACATATGACAATGAATTTCACTGGCGCACATGTACGAGGTGCAGTGCAGTCCTCGAGGAAACGAAGCTCGTGCATAGCGCAAAAACGGGCAAATGTCCCGATTGCGGATATGATGCGGATGCTGCGGTAACCGCGGCGGCTACAGGTGCACCCGAGAAGGATACAGATGCTCCGCAGAGCACGGCGGCAGATACGAAAAAATCATCTGCTGACGATTGGGAGATCGACCGCTCCGATAAGGACGAGGGCTTCAAGCTCAGTTGGACGTTCGTAGTGATCGCGGGAATAGTGATATTCGGAGCATCACTGACCGTTACTGTCATACTGATAAAGAACAAAAAGAAATAAGGAGAAAGGTATGAAGCGTATAACAGTTATGATCGCAACAGCGATTCTGACCTGTGTTCTTGCCCTGAGCGCATCTGCGGCCGAGAGTCCTGTCGTACTTATGGGACCGCAGAACTATACATATCCCGAAAACAGTGTTGCTATGTATACCGTTAAGGCTTCGGGAAAGGATCTCAGTGCTGTGTGGTATATGAAGTGGAACGGGGTGACCTACAACCTTTCGGATAATTCAAACCCCGCAGAGCCCTGGGAAGGGTATGCGGGCGAGAATTACGGAGGTAATTCGACCGACGGCACGACCTTTACATGGTTTTTCGGCGGAATAGGACATGAGCTTGACGGTGCGGAGATATGGTGTACCGTCAAGAGCGGTAATTCCGAGATCGCGACAGCTCCTGCCCGCATTACGGTTTCAGGAGCTGTATCCCCTCCCGAAATCATCAGCATGCCCTCTTCTGTGACGGTCAGCCGGGGAGCGCTCGGAGAGGCAAGATGTGTTGCGAGAGCGAACGGTAATGCACAGCTTTCCTTCTTGTGGTACGAGACCTCTACCGGAAAGCTTGAGAATATTCAGGCAATAATGCCGGAGGAGACGGGAGACACGCTTTTCTTCGATACCTCAAAGGCAGGAGTGAGATATTATGTCTGTATGGTAAGCTCGACAGACGGAGGCTGTGCGTATTCCTCTGTTCTCGAGGTGAATGTGAAGGAGGCTCCCTCCGACACGGCAAAGCCCGCATTCTCGGATACCGAAAAGACACCCGAGCAGACAGCCGCTCCTGTGACCGGCACTATGCCTCCCGTTGAAACGGGCGTTGACACTCCGGTCACGGCGCCTGCCGACAAGACGGACAAGACGGACAAGACGGATAAAGCGGGCAAATGGGGAGACGCTGATGACAGCACCGAAGAGGGACTTCCGCTGTGGATACTGATCGCAGTAGGTGTCGGCGCCGCAGCCTGCGGAGCCGTGGTTGCGTTTTTGATCACGAGAAGCAAAAAGAATAATTGATCCGCACTTGGATGGGATCAGAAATATAAAAGGAGGAAATACTATGGGACTTGGCGATTGGTTCAAAAAGACATTTGGAAAGCAGACGTGTGCATTTTGCGGCAATGAGGCGGGCATGATGAGCCGTACTAAGATCAAAAATGACGAGTTTATATGCAACGAGTGTGCAAGAGGCTGCTCGCAGTATATTTCTCTTTACCGCCACACCAAGGACGAGCTGCTCGGTCATATTGAGTATATGAAGAGACAGAACGCCGTGTTTACTCAGCTTCTCGAGGGACACTCTTCCTCGGTCGTAGGAGATGAGTGTGCTATTGAATTTTACGATGATTTCGGAATGTTCCGTATCCGTGACGGCTCGGTAGACCGCAGAAAGCTCTACAAGGAGCCTATACGCTATGACAACGTGCATTCCTACGAGCCTTATATCAACGAGAGCGAGCCCGACGAGCCCGGCAAGCCTATGGAGTTCGGAGACTGCGGAGTCAGGATCATCCTTGTGGGAGCACAGGAGGACGGCGGAGCAGTAAAACCGGGTACCCGTCCGCATCCTTATATCACCGAAGAGATAGAGGTCTGTATCAACGACAGCGACAAGGAGCGCGGAATGCTTCAGGTAAATCAGATAATCGCTCACTTTGATTACATATTCGGTGTTCACGACAACGAGAGAGGTCTTTTCCAGTTTGGTTTTACAACACAGCAGAAGAGAGAAGCGGAAGCGTTCAAGGCTATGGGCGGTGTGTTCTCGGCTGCTATCAATGCCGCAAAAACGGGAGCTGCATCCGAGGCGGCTCAGGCACAGGTAGCCGATGCTATGAGCAAGGTCGATGCCGCAAACACGAGCGGACTTTCCGAGTATTCGAGACGAGCTGACGAAGCCGAAGCAAGGATAACTCTGTGACCGTAAAGAAGCGTAAATAACGAAGTCCCCCTCCGCGAGCACATCTAACTCGCGGAGGGGGACTGTTCTTTAATTAACTTTACGCCTCGACTATCTCAGCGTCGGGAGCGTTTTTCTTTACGCTCTGAATGCCGTTTTCACAGCTTGCCTTGGTCTTGTAGCCCTCGGAAGTAGCAATTACCTCGCCGTTCTTAGCCTTGAGACGGAAGCGGAACTCGCCTGCCTTATCCGCATAGAGCTCGAACTTGGGGTGCTTCTTTGCCTCTACGGGCTCTGCCGTCTGATCCTCGATCTCGCCTACGCAGTTTGTCTTAACGCTCTCGATCCCGTTGAGACAAGCAGCCTTCGTGGTGTAGACCTCAGAGGTAGCGATTACCTCGCCGTTTCCTGCCTTAAGATCAAACTTAAAGCCGGTTGCCGTTTCTTTTACTGCAAATTTTCCCATGGTAGTTCATCCTTTCGATTGATCAATTTATTTTCTGCCCGCCTCGGGCGTGTGTTCTGTTGTTAAAGGGTTGGATGATCAACTTGCTTCTGTATAAAGTATAGCATATGTGATGCCGTTTGTAAATAGGAAAGGAACAAAGAATCCGTTTTATGAAAGAAGAAATGCCAAAACTATTGCTGCCAATAACACGAGCAGGTAAAACAGGATCTCCGCAACTAAGATAATAGGATCCAGGGAATATCTGTCTTTATTCAAAATTCGCTTTTTGTAGCCGTATTTAACTCTGTTGTATCTGAAGACGTCGTATATCGTATCTTTGCACAATTCTTCTGTACTGCGGTATTCTGCTTTTTTCAGTATTTTTTCTATCCGTGTCTTGATGCTCGCAATGATCTTATCTTCACTGTAAATTTTCGTTTTGGGCTTGCAGCCGAAGTATGGTCGTGCGGTCTTTTCGATCAAGTACGAATAATCACGGCACAGCTCTTTTTTTATCCTTCCTTTTTCTTTCGGTGATATCGTAAGGACCACACACTCGTATACGTTCGGTCTGAACCTGAAACCGTGCTTCAGCTCGTATTTATCATCAATAGCTCTGTCGAGGCTATAATAGGAGCCGTAAAACACCGTTTTTTCAAAATATCTCTTGTGGACGGATATGACCAATCCCTTGGAGGATAGTTCACACTCGTATCCGTCGATCGTTTCCTGCACCCGATCAATTATGTCCATCATTAAGCGTACTCCTCGGCTATATCGGCACTTACTTTTCCGTAAGCATGTTTTCCAGCTCTTCCCTCAACTTGTCTGCGGGCTTGACAAAAGCAAGGTGAACTACGAGATACGTCAGAGGGAAGAGGATCACCGTCAGCATCGATAAAAAGTATATAGGAGCAAAAAGCATAAGCACGGGGAGCTTCATTCTTAAGATACCGTTTACCGTTGTAATGTCTTCGTCTTCTATTATAGTACATTTTGCTACGGGAGCGAAAGAATTGCGCGTGTGTCCGCCCGCAAAATAATTTGCACTCTTTTTGACAACCGTGAATTTGTCCCCATTCACCGTTCCGCAGCGGTCGGAATATGTACCGTTTGTAAGATCTTCGACTCTTTTTTGTATTTGCTTTTTCGATAATTTGGTTTTGAACTCAAACCGCTCGAACAGAAATACTCTTTGAATTATCTTGTTCATGTGTTTCTCCATTTTAACGGCAGGATGTAAATTCTAATTCTTATTGTTCGATCTGCTGTACACAAGACTTCCTTCTATTTTGTCAAAATTCAAGCCTGCACATTCATTATAGTCAAACAGCGAGAATTGCCAATCGACAGGGTAGGTGTCAAGATATCGGAATACTTTATAGATGATCTTGCCGCGGCACAGATATCTCTATAATTCAATTATACATTATAAGAATAAAATAATCAACCGTTTCTCTTGCCATTCTTCCGTTAATGTAATATAATAAAACAAATATCTTTTACCGCTATATGGAGCAGACAGATGAAATTACCGCAAGCATTTGCCGACAGAATGAAAAAAATGCTCGGAGACGAGTACGAGGCGTTTCTTGAGGCGTACGACCGCCCCAACACCCCCGCACTGCGTTTTAACCCGATGAAGGTGTACGCAGATAAAGAAGCACGGCTTCTCCCTTGCACAGGGAAACACGTGCCGTGGGCGGAGCACGGTTATTATTACGATCCCGAGGCAGAGCTGCGCCCGGGAAAGCATCCCTATCACGAGGCGGGTGCTTACTATATCCAGGAAGCGAGCGCGATGATACCCGCATCGCTCTGTCCCCCGTCCGAAGGGGACAAGGTGCTCGATCTTTGCGCCGCACCCGGAGGAAAGACCACACAGCTCGCAGCATCCCTCGGGAATACAGGGCTTTTAGTCGCAAATGAGATACACCCTCAGCGTGCCGCGATCCTTTCGCAGAACGTCGAGCGGATGGGGATAAGAAACATAGTTGTCACAAACCATGCACCGCACGAGTTGGCAGAGTACTTTACCGCTTTTTTTGATAAGATAGCGGTGGATGCGCCGTGTTCGGGAGAGGGAATGTTCAGAAAGGAAGAGCAGGCGCTCGGTATGTGGAGCCAAGATAACGTAGACCTCTGCGCCGCAAGACAGAAGGAGATTCTCGAATCAGCCGCTAAAATGCTTGCCCCCGACGGTTATCTTACTTATTCCACCTGCACGTTTGCTCCCGATGAGAACGAGGGAGTTATCCTGAGCTTTCTGTCCTCCCATCCCGAGTTTGAGGCGGTAGATCCGATCAACGGAGAAGTGACCGAATGCATAAGTGCGGGAATGCTCGACCGTGGAAACCCCGATTGGGTAGCCGGCGGGGAAGAGTATGCCGACGGCATCCGAAAAGCGGTGCGTCTCTTTCCTCATCATACAGACGGGGAAGGGCATTTTGCGGCGTTACTGCACAAATTGCCCGACGTCTCCGCGTCACCCTCGAAAGAAAAAAACAAGAAAAAGGGAAAGGGCACAGACCTTCGCAAAAAGCAAAGCGGCAAGCAGATGTCGGCGGAAGACGCATACCGTGCTTTTGAACGCTTTATAGCGGACGTGACCTCTGAGCGCCTTGAAGGTGTGCCGTGCCTGTTTGGAGATCAGCTTTATCTCTGCCCCGGAGAAATGACCGCCGACAGAGAGGGACTTCGCATCCTCAGATGCGGTCTTCACCTCGGAACGATCCTGAAGGGAGACCGCTTTGAGCCCTCACACGCTCTCGCGCTTGCTTTGGACGTGCAGCGCTCGGAAAAGACATTTCCGACCGACCTCGCGGGCGCACGCGCTTACCTTCACGGAGATACGCTCCCTTGCGGAGAAGAGAAGGGCTGGTTTCTTATAACGCTCGACGGCTTCGCCCTCGGCTGGGGAAAAGCAAGCGGCGGTATTATGAAGAATCACTACCCGAAGGGGTTGAGAAAGCCGAACTGAAAGCTCTTTAATGAAACAAGAAAAAGCACTTGTGCTGCCGCGCAAGTGCTTTTTGTTATAATGTGTTACGCATACGATCCAATCGTTTTTGATCAAGATCAGATCAATCTCTTTTTTTGTGCAATTCGGTTGCCGTCAAATGCTATATAACTATATTCGGAGTAATAGCCTGCTTTTATAGTGTGACCGTCAATTTTTGCGCTCAAGCTGTGGTCGAACTCAATGAGCGCCTTGTATTCGTCGTAAACACACCCGTTGACGACGAGCTCGTTTACCGTTTTTACGCGGCGGTAACAGATCTTGTAGCCGTCTACGCTTGCTTCCAGCAGGGTTTTATATTTGCAAAGGGTATCTGCACGTCTGATGGCAGCGACGTTTGGAGAGTTTTTGAGCGCCTGTGCTCTCTTTTGCTGTGTTGCAAAATTTTTGCGCATGAGGATCACAAATGCAAGTAACGCTATGCCTAAGATCAAGGATAATATGCCGATGACAATATGATCTGAATTATAGGGCGGTATCCCGTTTTGTGTCTGATCAAAACTAAGTATCTCTTGGTCTTTTGTTTTTATTTCAGCAATGTAGTCGTTGTGCGGATCGATCAAAAGGTACAACGTAGTTCCTTTTTCAACAGGACGCATCAAACTTTGAAGATCGTGTGTTTTGACGTGAGGGTATATTTGATATTCAGTACCGTCTGCAAATAATATGGCACGGTAGTCGTTTTCTGTGATACATTCGACGTATTCGCCGGAATACGGCGTTGCTTCTGCTTTTGAAATAGGGGTGTTTTTAGATAGAAATAGGATAAATATGATACCCAGGACGATCGCTATTGCTGACATGAACCCAATCGCAGTCGTGGTGATCGGGAATGGATTGTTGGTGTGCTCTGGTTGGGATCTGTCTTTCATTGAGATGCTCCTCACGTTTCATCACTGTATTTCGGTTCGATCTTGTAGAAATCAAGCAGGGGAATAAGTATCAGCGCGGTCAGCCCCGCTGTAAAACCGCCGTTATATAGAACGAAGCCGCCGTGCATATCGGCCGTGACGGTACAGATGGTCGCGCTAAGCAAGCCCGCGATAACGCCGTAGCGGAAGCCGTACTTTCCCGCAAAGGGACAAAGTCCCGTAGCGAAGGCGAGTCCGTTTACGTACGCTTGAGTTGAGAGTGTCCACGGGATATCAAGCCCCGACACGAGGCAAATAGCCACGACGATCACCGAAAGAAGCGCGTAGCCGACGACGATGGGGAAGACGTTTTTCGGATGCTGTCCGTCGGATGCAAAGGTAAGAGCGGCAAACACTACGCCTACCGTCGGACCCGTAAAACCAACTCCCTCCGGAAGTATCGGTATTATTTCGGGAAGAACAAACACGAGATTGAGATATGCAAGTATACAAAAGCCGTACACCGCTATATTTACAAGGCACAGAGGCATGCCGAAGCCTTCGGATAGGTCACGGTCGTATCCCGTGCTACCGAGCAGTTTTTTGTAGCCCTTGATGCTTCTGTGATTCAGTAAAAAACCCGCGATAAACGTGAGTGAGAAAAGAACTGTGAAGAATACGTTCATAAAACCGCGGTATGCGTAGTGCAGGGAATAGTATTCTTCGTTGCTTATCGGTACGACCGAAGGGACCTCGATGCCGAGAGTGCCGTACATAAACGAGTATATGAAGATCCCGAGAATTCCGATAGCAAGCCCCGCCTTGTAAAGATTGTAGCCCCTGTGCATGGCGGTGGTTCCGGGAAGAAGCGGAAGAACGATAAAGCCGACGCCGATACCGCACACGACGGCAATAATGACACCGACGGGAGTTATCTGCATGACCGAATGGTCAAAGCTTCCGATAGAGTACCTGAACAGTACCTCGCTTACAAACGGAGCGAGCGCGGTTGCAAAAAAAGCGACGTGAATGTTTTCCGAGACCTTTTTCTTCATTACCTTGCAGTAAAGAAGCACTCCGAAAAATGGCGGCCACATATTGATAAAATTAAGACCGTAGAAGCCGTGAGCGACGATGAGCATGTACCCGGCGAGCGTGGTCGCGTTTGCGCGTACTCTTCCGATGCGCAGTATCGTATTTGCGATAAGTCCGCATATTGCCGTGTTGAAGAGAGCGCTTCCGAGTCCGCCGAGAGCAAAGTAGTCGGTTACGAGCGGACAGGGTGAGGTCAGAATGCGCAGAAGATTGTCGAAAAAATCCCATTCCTTGGTGTAGATAACGGCGATCGGCGTTGCCGCTAAGAAAAATAAACTGACGAACAGAGCGTAGCTTCGAATGATGCGTTCGTTTTGAGTACGCTTGGTGTCCGTTAACGCGTCGGACGTTGACGTATGATCCATAAATTCTCCTAAAAAGACTATATTGTCGGATAATGTAATATTCTACCACAAGCTGTCGAATAAGTCAACAAACCCACAACCGAAAGATACTCGGATGTGGGTCTGTTTTTTTATGACATGAATTACAATAATTCCATTTCGCTTAATGGAGATGCGTCTTCCTTCGGCTCCTCCGAGCTTGCAGGAGTTTCGCCAAGCTTTGCGTACTCGTAGAAGTATCTAAATCCAAATTCCTTCAGCGATGCCGCGTTAAAATGAAGATAGTCGGGGTTCGACGTGAGCCCTTCGGCTGAAACGAACGCACAAAGCTCGTTTTCACGTGCTATAGTCTTTAGTGCTTCGTTTACGTGATGGTAGTTCTTGAGGCTTTCGGCAAGCGGGCATTGAGCAAGATAATCACCAAGTCCTCCGAGAACGAAGGGAAGCTTTGGCATATCGAGCTTTGATCTCAGAGCGTCCATTATTACCTGAAAACGCTCACGGTAGAGAGGGTAGCGCTCTTCAGAACAATCCCCCTCGCCTTGATGCCAGAGCACACCCATCAGGTGAGAGGTGCGAAGTGCAAGCCCGGCGCAATTAAGAGCGTTGTCAAAAAGCACACCGCCCGGCTGCCACTGAGAAAGAGATGTGCCGCCGTCAGCGCACGGAATGATTCCTACCTCAACGTCGGGATGCGCGTCGGAGTAAGCCTTTGCAAAGCTCTCCGCAAAGCTCGTTCCCGAAAACGGACGGTCGGGATTTACGGGTCTGTACATCGTTTGCCATCTGCCGTTACGCAGTACCTTCAGCTTTTTTTCGCAGGTGTCAAGAGGCTCTGCCTCCTTGATAATGCCTCTGCCTGCGGCGTTGGATTGTCCTATCAGCAGAAAAGAATGTATCATATCGTGTCCTTTCTTTTTTGTCAGGGCTGCTTGTTCTTTGTTCAATCACTTTTTCGACAGCCTTTTTTGAATTGTATATAACCATTTTTTATCCTTCTGCACTTTTGAAAATCATATCACAGATCCTCAGTTTTGTCAATGAATTATTCGCTTTGTCACACGCAGTATATGCTCATGGTCACGTGCAGCTACCTCCTCCGAGTGCCGCAGGGAAGAACAATTCCATCTCTCTGCACTCAGGCTAAAAAACAGCCGCTCAAGGCGACTGTTTTTTAGCAGAGGTGACGAAAAGACTCAAATCAACGGCGCAAGCCGTTGTATATACCTTAGGTGAATAACGGGCTAACGCCCTTATTGCAAAACACAGAGTGTTGTATATCATCAAGCCGCAAGAGGATACACGCTGACGCGTGATGATATGCCAAGCCTGCGGCTTGGATAAACAAAGGGGCTGCCTTAATGAGACAGCCCCTCTAATAAGCATTGATAAAATATAAAGGTCCCAACTTTTCGACTCCGTTTAAGGGGAGTTCAAAAATCGGGACCTGTTCATTGAGTAGAGGTGCCGAAAAAGATATCACCAATCGAGTTCTAAATAATAGGGCTGATCGGCGCCGTTTTCAAGACTGTCACAGTAGATATACCGAACGGTGTTCTTTTCATCATTATAAGCAAAAATAATATAATCATAATTATCGGTCGCTTTTGTGAAAGGCTCATCACCGCTATACAGTACCAGACAATGATATTTACCTTTTATGAGTTCTGCAAACTTATAATTGTATGTTTTATTCTCAATATTTTTTACAAATACAGCAGTAGCTCGTTTTACCTCTTTTGTGTAATCATCTTCAGTTAACGGCCACTCGGCATAGATGTCGTAGGTGTAGTCAAATCCTTGGTGGTAGTGATAATAATAATGCGAATCCGGATAAACTGTTTTATAACTGCCATCTGCTTGTTTTACATTTTCAAAATAATGCGACCGGTTTGGGAATAGCTCTTGGAACACCACATTTCTGTTGGCAAGGCAATCAGCATCAAAATCGCGGTAATTTCTAAAATCTGTTGTTTGGGATTTTGACACAATTCCAAATGACATAAAAAAGCTAAAAGGAATGCTCAAAATACAAAAAACAAGCAAAACTCGTTGTGCAATCTTCTTCCATTTCAGCTTTGTTTTTGAGATAACCAACACTGCAATGGACGGCAGGAAAGAAGTAATTGTCAATCCAATCATTATAGGTTCAAAAACGGGATAATGATAATCATTGATACTAATGGTCACTACAAATAGGCTTAGTACAATCGGCAACCAAACAACTGTAAAGATTATTATTGTTTTCAAGATAGACAATGCCTTTTTTAGAATATTGGCTTTAATGGTTTCCTTATGCTCAGGCAAATCCAAAGAAACCTTTGACAATTCTTCGGCAAGTTCTGCAACAGTATAAGTTTTTTCGGCACTGA
>JAZMZS010000201.1:0-4929 GCA_045586105.1 Eubacteriales bacterium
GGTGCACTTCCCACATGGCTTGCTCCCGAGCAGGTAAAGGTTCTTCCCGTATCCAACCTCTTTGAGGATTACGCTTACGAGGTGCTCCGCGACCTTCAGTCGAGAGGCATCCGCGCCGAGATCGACAACAGAAACGAAAAGATCGGCTACCGTATCCGCGAGGCTCAGCTTTCTAAGGTCCCCTACATGGTCATTGTGGGAGCAAACGAGGAGGAGCAGAAGAACATCTCCGTCCGTTCCCGCAAGGAGGCAGAGAATAAGGTCATGACCTGCGACGAGTTTGCAGATATCATCAAGTATGAAGTCGAGAATTTCGTAAAATAAGCGAGGACAAAATGACTAAAGAACTGTTCGGCAGCTACGAGGGGCAGGACGTTTACCGCTACACCCTCGACAACGGAGTAATAAAAATGTGCATCCTCAACTGGGGATGCGTCATACAGAAGCTGATATTCGACGGGGTCGACGTCGAGTGCGGCTTTGACAAAATGGAGGAGTACGCCGAGTGCCGTGATTACTACGGCGCTACCGTCGGCAGATACGCAAACAGAATAGCAAACGGAAAGCTCACCATCGCTGACAAGGAGTACACCCTTCCGATAAACGACTTTGATACCAACTGCAACCACGGCGGTCCCGAGGCGTTCAACCGCAAGATATGGAACGCACGCGAGGTGTGCGACGGTGATAAGATCGGGATCGAGTTTACCCGTCTGAGCCCCGACGGAGAAAACGGCTTCCCCGGGAATCTTGAGGTCAAACTGACCTATATGCTCGACGGAGATAAGCTTACCGTACGCTACGAGGCGGATACCGACGCAGATACCGCGGTCAATCTCACTAATCATTCCTACTTTAACATCAACGGCTTTGACAGCGGAGTCATCCTCGACCATACCTTGAAGGTAAACGCCGACAAGGTCACCGAGTTTGACGCCGTGCGCAGAGTTACGGGCGTGAGATTTGATATCAAGGGAACCGACTTCGATCTTTCCGACGGTCCTAAGATAAGAGAGAGAATAGATTCCGAGCATCCCTTCATGAAGCTGACCGGAGGCTACGGACATAACTATATCCTCGCGCCCGACGCACCGAAGTACGATTACTCGGGAAGAGAGCTTTTTGAGCATTGCGTATATTCGTGCGACGCGCGCTCGATGACTATCTATTCCGACAAGCCCTGTCTGCAGGTCTATACGGCAAATCTCATCGGAGGACACGCGAACTTCAAGGGAAACAACCCCGTCATCCGCCGCTCTGCGGTAGCGCTCGAGCCTCAGTATGAGCCTGACAGCGCAAACGCCGGTAAGTGTATCCTCCACCCCGGCGAGCATTACGATTATATGACGGTGTACAAATTCACCAAATTCTGATGTCTTTCCGAAAAACAAACTTTTTTGGTTAAACTGACCAAAAAGAAAAAAGACAAAATTCAAAAGATAAAACCGTTTCGGAATTTGTACTTTTTTTCGAAACGGTTTTCCTTTTTATAGGTGTTTTTCGGTTTGCGTATGAACATCGACCGAAAAACGAATGCGGCGGCAGGTGCATATTCCGTAAATCAAACGCAAATCGCCGCTTGTGTAGAAAAGGAAAAAGCGAACTTGAACTTTGGCTGTGTTTATAATATAATATATTTTGTATAGTGATAGTTATCTCATTATCTCAAATTGCACAAACGGAGGAAGGAACATGAAGAAGAAACTGACAGCTCTTCTGCTTGTGTGCTGTATGGTGATACCGTTCGGTGTGTTTTCGGGGGTAACGCCCATGGCTGACACCCCCGCGGGCATCGTATATCTTTCCGATTCGGGAAACGATGCCAACAGCGGTACGACATCCGATGCTGCACTCAAGACCATCACAAAGGCATATCAGACGCTCGGCGATGAGGGAGGAATTATCGAGATAGTCGGTACATTCACCCCTGCGGCGCATTTTATCGCTCCCGCGCACAAGGGCAAGATCACCATAAAGGGACACGATGCAGCGTCCAAGTACGTGATCAGCGGAGCAGTAAGACGTTTTATGGCGGGCGGTCCGACAGAGTTTACCGACATCACGATAGACCAGAACAAGGACATGCTCTTTGTTGCCAGATTCAATGACTTTACCATTTCATCCACCGTCAAGCATAACAGGAATTCGGGTAATTCCTTCCTTGTAGCGGGCGGGCAGGGCGGTGCCGCTGTAGGAAATGACGGCGATTATACCGCGAAGGATGCGACCTTGACGGTCAATGCGGGTAACTGGAGCGAGGTCATCGGAACCTACAGATCCAGTCTCAACTCCCTTAGCGGAACCAAGACTGCGGATGATTTTAAGAACTACACGATCGAGATCAACGTAGGCGGAAGCGCGATCATAAACAGATTGGCTTCCTTCTCGAGAATCGCAAATAAGAGCGAATTCGTAGCAGAGGGCGCCGAGTGTATCATCAACCTCAACGGAGGAATGATCACCGGGTGGCTTTGCCAGTCTGACACCAGAATGTCAAACTCGAAAAACGGCTACGGCAAGGGAATGACCGTTTACATAGGCAAGAATTTCGACTTTGCGGGCAGCTTTACGCTCGATGCAGACAAGCAGAGCGCAGATCATACTGTTACCGACAATGGAGGTAACGTGGTGTTCTACGGCTTCTCCGGAGATAATGTATTCCTCAATCATGATCTCAATCCTATCGGAAAGTCGACGCTCGTTGTAGCTCCCGAGCTTTTTGAGACCGTCAAGACCTCCTCGAGGATCCGCGGATTTGCATCCGTAATATCGGGCGCCGGCGATGCTCCCGAGACCGAGGCTCCCGAAACGGAAGCCCCCGAAACAAATGCACCCGAGACGGAAGCACCTGAGACGAGTGCTCCCGAGATCCCGGATGTTCCCGATGTCCCCGTTGATACGTTGGTGGTCTATCTTTCCGACAGCGGAGCGGATACGAATTCGGGAACAAGCTCCGCAGAGCCCTTCAAGACTATCACCAGGTGCTATGAGGCTCTCGGTGACAAGGGCGGCGAGATCGTTATCGTCGGCACGTTCACTCAGAAGTCCGGCTTTATGGCTCCCGGCCACACAGGAAAGATCACCGTAAGAGGAAAGGATGCATCTTCGGTCTACTCTGTTGGCGGTTTCCGTTATCAGTCGGGCGGACCTCTTGAGTTTACCGATATCACCATCAAGCAGACGGCTACAAACTTTATGATAGTCGGATGCTTCAACGATCTTACGATATCCTCCACCGTCAAGCATGACAAAACAGGAAATTCATTCCTTGTTGCAGGCGGACAGGGAGGCGCGGGAAGCGCTGACCGTGATTATAAGGTAAAGAGCGCGACGCTTACGATCAACGGCGGAAACTGGAATGACGTGATAGGCTCGGTCAGAACGAGCCTCAACTCCCCCGCGGGCGCTCATTCCAAGGCTGAGTTCAAGAATTATCTCATTACCATCAACGTAGGCGGAGATGCACAAATCGGCAAGATCGCAGCATTCTCGCGTAACTTCGGCACTGCAGAGATCCTCGCGGCGAATGCTCAGTGCGTTGTCAACCTCAACGGAGGTAAGATCGGCGCATGGATAGGAATGTCCGATGCTACCACTATGGGCAAGAACGGATATGAAAACGGAATAATCGTTAATATCGGCAAGGACTTCGACCTTGAGGCGTGCTTCCTTGCGGATGCCGATAGGCAGGTGGATAACGTAGTGACCGATGCCAAGGGCTACGGTATCTTCTACGGAATAAGCGGCGACAACGTATTTACCACGGGCGGATACGGTGCTATCGGAGCCTCCAAGGTATTTATTGCTGAGGAGAAGTACGATGTGTACAAGGATTCCGATAGATTCCGTGATATAGCGGTAGAGAAGGGCTCCTTCGCTCCCGAGATACCCGACACGCCGGATGTACCCGATACTCCGGATGTACCCGACACACCCGATACCGATGCACCCGGAACCGACACGCCCGATGCTCCCGTTATCACGGGCAAGGTCGTTTATCTCTCGGATAACGGAAACGACGCTAACAGCGGCGCCTCTGCCGATGCTCCACTCAAGACCATCACAAAGGCGTACAAGGCACTCGGCAACAACGGCGGTACGATCATCATAACCGATACCTTTACTCCTCTTGCACACTTTATCGCTGTCACTCATGCGGGCAAGATCACGATAAGAGGACTGACCCCCGAATCGAAGTATGTTATCAGCGGAGCGACCCGCAGATTCCTGGCGGGCGGACCTACCGAGTTTACAGACATTACGATCGAACAGAACAAGGACATGCTCTTCGTTGCCAACTACAACGTATTTACGATCAGCAGCACAGTCAAGCATGTCAAAAACTCGGGCAACGCCTTCATAGTAGCAGGAGGACAGGGCGGTACGGGTAAGACCTCCGACCGCAGATATCTGGTCAGAAGCACCGAGCTTACCGTAAATGCGGGAACCTGGAGCGAGGTCATCGGTTCTGTAAGAACCAACCTCAAGTCTCCCGACAGAACTCACCCCGTATCCGAGTTCAAGGATTATTCGGTAGTTATCAATATAGGCGGAACCGCTACTGTCGGAAAGATCGCGGCATTCTCCCGTTCTGTAACCACAGCGGTATACGCAAAGAAGGCGGAGTGTGTGATCAATCTTAACGGCGGTAAGGTCACCCACTGGATAGGAATGTCCGACTTTACAGGCGCTGCCAAGCACGGATACGAGGACGGATTGGTCGTCAATATCGGTGCAGGCTTCAACCTCGCAGCAAGCTTCCGGGGGGATGCAGGCAAGCAGGTCGATAATATGGTCGAGGATGCAAAGGGTAACAAGATCTTCTACGGTATCTCTGGCGACGGCGTGTTTGTAAACGATGCTCACGGAAGGATCGGCGCATCCAAGGTATACATTCACGAGTCTCAGTACGAGGCGCTCAAGGACTCG
>JAZMZS010000202.1:0-9551 GCA_045586105.1 Eubacteriales bacterium
GCAGAGTGCCGTCAGGCACTTTCTTATGCTCGATAATCTGCACGAAGTGCAACATCTCCTGCGTCGAAGACGTAACATCATTGGGCAAATCACGCATCATTTGTCCGCAGGACA
This sequence comes from Eubacteriales bacterium, assembly GCA_045586105.1. Classification (GTDB taxonomy): domain Bacteria; phylum Bacillota; class Clostridia; order Oscillospirales; family CAG-272; genus JAZMZS01. The sequence goes on from JAZMZS010000202.1 coordinate 115, forward strand.
ACATCGTTCGTTCAAAGAACGACCGCAAAGGCGTCCCTCTCGACGCATTCTTCTTGACTTGTTCATTTTTTTCTGCTATACTATGGCTGAACATCCTCTACGAGGACCTTTTATAGGACACAACACACCACAAGGAGGAATTATAATGATACCTCGCATAAAAAACAGATCTTTGTTGACGATACGCATCACAGCGCTCCTGCTTGCCCTCGCGCTTTTGCTGCCCGTAGCGGTAATGGCGGATGAGCCCGACACAACGGCGGCGCAGCCTCCCGAGACCGAGGCGCCCTCGGAGAGCACGTCGGAAGGACAGACCGAGCCGTCAGAGCCTCCCGTGACAGAGCCCTCCGACAGGAAGGAGCTGCACGTTATGGCAGGAGGAGAAGGAGACGGAAGCGACGCCGCGCACCCTCTCGGAGACATCAAGGATGCATTTTCCTCGATGCCCGAGGAGGGAGGGGACATAGTTGTGCACGGCAAGTACGAGCTTGCCGGCTCTGCATGCCATGACCCGATGCTCGGTTCCTTTACAGAGCCGGAGCACAAGGGCAGAATAACCCTCACCGGAGAGGACGCATATCTTGTGTTCCCCGAGAACTACCGCTATTACATGAGCGGAGCGACCACCTTTGAGAATATCGGTCTGTCGGGCTCAGGAACGCTTGTTATCTCCGCCCGCTGCAACCCCCTCGTTATGGGAGAGGGGATAAAGGGGATCGGAATTTCCGACGGTATCATACTTGTCGGAGGCTACAGCGGCTCGAACAGCGGTATCAAGGATGCCGCGCTTTCTCTGGACACGAGCATCGAGATATTCAGCGGAAGCTACAAGACGGTGTGCGGATACAACCGCACCACCACCGCCAAGAGCTGTACGGGACGGGCATTCGTCACGGTCCACGGAGGAAACGTGAACTGCATCACGGCGGGCTTCTCGGGCTACAATTCCGCCTTTACGGATAACGAAATGGCTTCTCTCAACGTCAGCGTGAACGGCGGAGAGGTGTACAAGATATGCGACGTCGATATGGCTTCCTACGGTAAGCTTACCGCCTTTGCGCTTGATTACACGGGCGGAGAGATAGAGAATATCATAATATCCCCCGAGGTGGAGTCGGTCATTTCCTACAGCGACGATATGGCAGGTCACGTCACGGGGTATCTGAGGTATTTTGACAGGTTCATTCAGGGCGGAGGCGAGAGCGAGGAAACGAAAAAGATCAGGATCGCCTTCGTCGGTGACAGCGTCACTGCGGGAACGGGAACAAACGACCCCGCCTCCGAGAGCTATCCCGCACAGCTCGGGAAAATGCTCGGGGAGGCGTATGAGGTGAGCAACTTCTCAGAGGGAGGCAGATGCGTGCTTACAAACTCGGGAAGCCCCTATTTCGAGTCCGAGGCGTTTGCGCAGTCGCTGTTCTTCCAGCCCGACGTCGTGTGCATAATGCTGGGAACGAACGACCTCCCCGCCCTCTGCTCGATGGAGGGAGCGTGGGAAGCGCTCTACCGCGACATGCTCGTTCTGATAGAAAAATACACCACGCTTGAGTCAAAGCCGATAGTGTATCTGCTGACACCTACCGTGAGAACGGATGATTCCGAGCTCGAGGAGGCGATACGAGACTTTATGCTTCCCGTGTACAAGCAGATATCCGAGGAGCTGGGGGTCGGGTACGTTGATACGTACACGCTTTCCTGCGACATGAAGCACCATTTCGGAGACTCGGTGCATCCCGATGCCGTGGCGTGCTCGTATATTGCGACCTGGCTGTATAATGCCATTGTGTCGAACAAGAATATCTCCTCTACCGTATCCGATGTATCCAGGGTCGAGGTAGTGCTGAAGGCAGAGCCCGTCGAGACCGCGCCCGTGACAGAGCCCGAGCCCGAGAAGAGCAGTATGGGAATATACATAGCGGTCACGGCGATACTTCTTGCGGGCGGATGTGCGCTGACCTTTGTGCTGGCGCGCGGAATGGGAAGCAAGAAAAAGATCTTCGGCTCAGCCGACGGAAAGCGTAAGTAACGGAGGGTAAAATGGCAAAATCGAGATTTCAGAAGCTCAAGCTGCTCTACATACGCGATATGTTCGAGAGAAATACCGATGCAGAGCACGGAATTACGGTAAACGAGATCATTGATAAGCTTGATGACGAGGGAATAGAAGCGGAAAGAAAGAGCATCTATGACGATATCGCTATGCTTACCGACATCTACGGAATGAATATAGAAAAGATCAAGATCCCACGTTCTATGGAATACCGTCTGACCGAGAGGGAGTTTGAGCTGTATGAATTGAAGCTGCTCTGCGATGCCGTCCAGGCATCCCGCTTTATCACAGAAAAGAAGAGCGGCGAGCTTATTACCAAGCTCAAGCGCCTGTGCTCCCGCCACGAGGCGGAAAAGCTTTCCAGACAGGTGCACGTTTCCGCTAAGATAAAGAACATGAACGAGTCTATCTACTATAACGTGGATGCCGTGTTTGAGGCGATAGCGGCAGAAAAATGCATCCGCTTCAGGTATTTCAACCGCACTCTCGACAGCAAGACGGAAAAGAAATACCGCAGAGGCGGCGGTTATTATGAGGTCAGCCCCTATGCGCTTACCTACTCTGAGGAGAAGTATTACCTTATTGCCTACGATCTTGAGAGCTCCGAGATACGCCATTTCAGAGTGGACAGAATGGACGGCATAGAGCAGTCGGAGCGCAGCCGCGATGCCGCGAGATACTTTTCGGGCATAGAGCTCGGTACTTACACGGACCGCCACTTCGGAATGTACGGAGGCAAGGAGGTCAAGGTGTGCATCGAGTTTGATGCATATCTCGCAAATGCGGTATATGACAGGTTCGGCACCGACATAGCTGTAATAAACGACGGAGAGGGCAAGTACCGCGTGTTTGTTTCCGCTGTCGTTTCGGCTCAGTTCTTCGGCTGGCTTGCGGGTCTCGGGAAGGGAGCGAGAATAGTCTCCCCCGATAGCGTTGCGGCGGAGTACAGAGACCATCTGCGCTCGCTTCTTGACAATTACCAGGAGTAGAACAAAATCACAAAGGAATTCAGAGAAGGGAGCACGGGGACACCCCCTTTTCTCAAAGACCTTCCCCGAAACAGTACCATCACATATTCAGGACCATGAAAAAAGACAAAACCACCAACGCCCGCATCATTTCACGGGCGTTTCACCTGTCGCTTCCCGTTTTTTGCGGATATCTGTTCCTCGGCTCGGCATTCGGAATAATGTTCAGCGCACTCGGCTTCTCCCCTCTGTGGGCGGGAATGACGAGCGTGCTCGTTTATGCGGGCTCGGGACAGTTTGCGCTGACCTCGATGATAGGAGCGGGAGCAAGCTTTATCACCGTTTTTCTCACCAGCTTTTTTGTAAACTCACGCCATATCTTCTACGGGCTTACCTTCATAGAAGAGTACAAGAGCATGGGACTGCGCGGAAAATATATGATATATTCGCTCACCGACGAGACCTACAGCGTGCACTGCTTTATGAAAAACGCATGCGAGGACATCCGCGTATGGTTTTACGTTTCGCTCTTTGACCATATCTACTGGATACTCGGCGGAATGCTCGGCGCGCTTGTCGGATCGCTTTCGGGCTTCGACTTTGCGGGGATAGAATTCTCGATGACCGCGCTCTTTGCCGTGATACTGGTCGACCGTATACGCTCTATCGGGAAGGAAGCCGTACACACAGCGCTTCTCGGCGGTGTCAGCGCACTCGCGCTTTTGCTGCTGCTCGGAGAAGAGGGCTTTCTGCTTCCGAGCATGGCGGTCTCCCTGATACTCGTGTATATCAAGGGGACGCATTCGCACAACAAGGAAAATGCCGCTGCCCGTGAAGGCGGCGGAGAGGGAGGTGAGCGCTGATGGCACAAACGAACTTCTATCTCTATGCGTTTATCTGCATTCTCGTCAGCGGCGCGGCAACCTTTCTGACAAGACTGATACCGTTTCTGCTCTTTTCGGGAGGCAGACAGATGCCGCCCAAGCTCAAGAAGATAGCGGATATTCTTCCGTCTGCCGTAATAGCGGTGCTTGTCGTGTACGGCATCAGCCCCCGGCTGTGCACCCTCGGCAGCGAAACGGTAGCGGCGCTCAGCGCCCTTGCCATAACCGTACTTTTGCACCTGTGGCGCGGAAATACCCTGCTCAGTATGTTCTCGGGCACAGCCGCGTATATGCTGCTGATAAGGATACTGTAGGAACAGAATGATGCGGCGCGTGAAGCTCCGCCTGTCGCAGAGCGAAGCTTCGCCTTCGGTGGAGTGAAGGCAGATCTTCTCTTACGTCGAAAATCGAATTAATTATAGGAGTAACGAAATCGAGCGCAGCAATGCCAACGGCAATGCTGCGCTCAGCTTTTTTTATTGCATAGGAAATTGCGTAAAAACACCTTACCGACTGTCATCCTCGAGGGCACTTGTGCCCGAAGGATCTGAGTCGGAGATCAAAGAAACGTTACTATTTCTCCCCGCTCAGATTCTTCACTGCGGCTGCGCCTCCGTTCAAGAATGACAGCGGGGACGGTGCTTTTTAAGCGACGGCTTTGAGCGAAGCAGAGTGCCGTCGGCACTTTCTTATAAAACACAAAATCCCCCGGACTATTGTCCGAGGGATTCCTGGAGCTTCTGACCGGAATCGAACCGGTGACCTCATCCTTACCAAGGATGCGCTCTACCAACTGAGCCACAGAAGCATCACAGCTTTATTATTCTACCAAATCCTTTTTGGTTTGTCAAGAGGAAAAATAAAAAATTGTTAAAAAACCAAAAAGTTTTCTGCATTATTTTGCCCGCCGGTCTCTTTTTTGATAACAGACTGCGGTATTTTCACCGAACAAGCGTTATTATACTTGGGCGGACGACCTTGTGTGTGCTCTTTCGGTATGCTTCTCTTGCTTTTTATGAGGCTTGCATCGACCCGCTTCTTGCCTCGCTGTCGTTATTATGAAGAAAAGCATAAAAACAAAAAAGGCAAGGAGAAAAAACATGGCGGCAGACGTAAAAAGCAAAAAGAAGCAAAGAAACGGGGCGCTTGAGCGCATCGGAGCGGGAATGAAAAGGGTAACCGAGGCGGTCGGAAGAATTGCCCTCAATGACGGCTCGGACAGCACGGCGGCAGAGCGGCGGTATCTTTATCTATGCGCGAGGGCGTGTCTCGGAAGCATATTCTGTGCACTTTTGTTCCGGACACAGCTCGCATTCAGCATCTATCCGTTCGGGATCGCATTTCTGTGTGCGGCGGGGAGGCTCGTGCCTGTCTATGCGGCGGCGGGGCTCTTGAGCGCGCTCACGCTCGGGGATGCTTCGGCTGTATACTGTGCGGTGTGCGCACTCTGCATTCTTATTCGGGCGCTTGTGTGCATATACACCGATATGACCGAGCATGGGGTAAAGCGCTTTCCCGTGTTCTCGGAGCTTCCCGCCTACAGGGTAATATGCGCGTGCGTTTGCGCGTTTACGATCGGGCTCTACAACCTGTTCTTCGGTCAGTTTACATATTATTCCTTTCTCGGCTCGGTCATGATAATGGCGGTCCTGCCTGTCTCTTCATATATATTTATATATGCATCCGAGCCCTCGGAGAGCACCGAGCGCGCCGAGGCGGCGAGGCTCTTTATGTGTGCGGTGCTCGTGTGGTCGCTCTCGGGATTGCGGGTGCTGTCTGTCGGTCTTGCCGATGCGGCGGCGATCTCGCTTATAGTCAGGGAGGCGGCAAGAGGAAGATGCTCCTCAGCCGCTCTTATGGGGCTGGCGGCGGGGCTGCCGTTCGGTGTGAGCACGGCTGTAATATATGCGCTCTCGGGCGTTGCGGGAGCTCTGCTGTGCTCTCTTTCCCGAATGCTCGGTTATGCGGGCGCGTTTACATTTGCTACGATAGCGCAGGGGTACGTCGGAGGGTACAGCGCACTTCTGTCATGTCTGCCGGGAAGCGTGCTCGGGCTCGTAATTATGACATTAGACCACAAGTATTCGGTAAGCGAGCGGATAGGAGGCTTCTTTTTCGGGATCAGAAGCGGTCCGCCTCCCGAGAACGAGATCCCCGCCGACGAGACGGCAGAGAGGATAAACGGCATATCCGAGACCTTTTCCTCTCTTTCGGAAATGCTCCGCTCGCTCTCTGCCTACGGTGAGCACAGCCGCATCCTTGACGTGCGGGAGATAGTCGAGCTGTCGTCAGACCTTGTCTGCTCCGAATGTCCCGACAGAGGCAGATGCTACGGTGAGGGGGCGGCGCAGATGTCGGATGCCCTGCGTATGGCGGCATCGGCGCTTTCACGCGAGCGCAGACTGAGCGTGACGGGTGCGCAGAGGTATTTCGGGGATGAATGCACAAGGGTGCCGGAGCTCGTCTCAGAGATCAACCGCAGAATGACAGAGGCAGAGCAGCGCGCCCTGCAGAGGGGAGGGTGCAGACTGCTTGCATCCGATTACGAGGCTATGGCGCAGATACTCGATTCGCACCTGAGACAGGCGAGAGCGGCGAGCGTGCTTGACAGAGAACTGTCGGATGCACTGACCGAGCTTTCGCATCGGAGAGGCTACGGTATAGGGGCTGTCAGCGTCTGGGGAAAGAGAAGAAAAAAGATCTACGCCTGCGGCATCGAGCTTTCCTCTCATGCGGTAAGCGCGGGCGAGCTTCGCAGAGAATTCGGCAAGCTTTGCCATGCCCGCCTCTCCTCACCCGTCTACAGCGTGGACGGAACGAAAATAGAGCTCGAGATGCACTCGCTTCCTGTCCTGCGTGCGGAATTTGCCCACGCGAGCTCCCCGATAGCGGGAGAGAGCGAGTGCGGAGACTCGGTGCGCCAGCTTGAGAATAACGAGGGCTACGTCTATTCGGTGCTGTGCGACGGAATGGGAAGCGGCGCCGATGCCGCGCGGACAAGCGGTATATGCGTGGAATACATCTCGAGCATGCTCAGACACGCAAACCCGAAGGAGCTGACGGTGGAGATGCTGAATGCCGTTTTGCGGGAGCAGACGGGAGAATGCTCGAGCACGGTCGACCTGTTCGAGCTTGATACCTATACGGGACAGGGATGCTTTATCAAGAGCGGAGCCGCACCCTCCTTTGTTTGCAGAGGAAAGGAGGTGTACAAGGTCACGGCAAGAACGATACCCATCGGCATCACCGAGCGCATCGGAGCCGAGCGGATCAGGTTCAGGCTCCGTGCGGGGGATATCGTTGTAATGGTAAGCGACGGGATCGCAGAGGGCGGGGAGGATGCGCGCCTCGTTGTCGAGACCCTGTGCAGGCGTAAGAGCGCCCACGCACAGAGCATCGCGCAGTCAGTGCTTGAAAGCGCAGTGAAAAAGCACGGCGCCCGCGACGATATGACGGTGTCGGTGGTCTGTGTTCAGGACGCAAAAAGCAGAGAAATGTAAATTTTGCGCTTTTAGGTTGAAAAAGCCTCCCGCATGTGATAGTATATTCTTGTTGTAACCGTCTGCATGCGCACCGGGCGCAGAAAAATAAATGACCGAACGGAGACTTTCTTATGACAGAAGCTATCAGACGCTTTTTTGCCCGTCCTGCGGAGCGGAGCGCCGTGTATGATAAAAAGGGCAGGCACGAGAATATTGCGGCATTCATCCTTTGCTTGATCGTGTCAGGTGTGTTTCTCGGAATATGCACCCGCTCCTCCCCCCTGTACCCGCTCAATGACTGGGTGGACTCGAACTGCTTTTTCACCGTCGGAAAGGCAATGTTCAACGGCAAGGTCGTCTACCGCGATATATACGAGCAGAAGGGAATACTTCTCTATTTCATACACGGGCTCGGGTATCTTATATCCAACACCACCTTCCTTGGCGTTTTCATCTTCGAGGTCGTGAGCTTTGCATTCTTTTTGTATATAGCGTACCTGATCGCACGCCTGTATACCAATTACGCCTTCTCTCTCGCTATACTGCCCGTGATCAGCTGGTCGGTGCTCACATCGGTGTCGCTCAGGCAGGGCGACAGCGCAGAGGAATTCTGCCTGCCCTACATCCTGTTTGCGGTATATGCGCTGCTGAAGAACCTGAGAGACGGCGACCGCTCGGGAATTCCCGACAACCGCACGGTCTTTTTGATGGGTGTGTGCGCCGCATGCATTCTCTGGATAAAGTACACCATGCTCGGCATCTATATCGGTTACGTGCTGACTGCGGTGATCCTTTGCATCATAGATAAGGATATAAAAAAGCTTCTGTCTGCGGCGCTTTCCTTTATTCTCGGCGCCCTTGCGGTGTCTTTGCCGTTTCTGATCTATTTTGCGGTGAACGGCGCGCTTGACGATCTCTTCGTCACGTATTTCTACAACAATATGTTCCTCTACACGGACGAGCGTACCTTCACCGACAAGTTCGCGGGAATATTCTCTCTTGCCGTAAGAGGTCTTTCCTACAATAAGCTGTGGGGAATAATGGCGTACGTCGGGCTTCTTGCCTTCATTGTCGATGTCAGAGAGCCGAGAGCATCCCTCGGCGGGCTACTTATGTACTTTTGCCATATCTTCTTTATCTATTGGGGAGGGATCGGCTGGTATTACTATTCCTTCGGAATGGTGGCGCTTTCCGTCTTCGGCTTTGTCAGCTGTGCACGGGCGGCGGGATATCTCCTTGACAAGCTTACAGCACTTGCCAAAGACATTTATGCCCGCATGAGCGGGAAAATGACCGAGCAGAAAAAACGCGAGCTTGCGGGGATATTTGACAAAAGAACTTGCTCCGCCGTCGGCTATATCGTCACGGCGTGCCTTGTCTTTTCGCTTTGCACCGTCTACGCCGACAAGAGCCTGCGCGAATGCCCCAACGTCTTTTACATGGAGCAGAAGCGGGAGGATATCTGGCAGACCAGATTTGCACAGATCATCAATGAGTCTGAGGACAGGACACTTCTCAACTACTCCTGCCTCGATCTCGGTCTTTATACCACGGCGAATATCGTCCCGAGCGAAAAGTTCTTTGCCCGCCTCAATATCGACCTTCCCGAGATGAAGGAAGCGCTCGAGCGCTCTGTCAGGGAACAGCATACCGAGTTTGTGGTCGTCCGCTCGGATCCGTCGCAGTTCGTGCTTTACTACTACGAGCTTGTGGCAAGCGAAACGAGCCACGTCGAGTATGAGGGAAGCTCGATATCCTACCACCTTCTCCGACGAAAGGATCTGAGCGCGAAATAACGTAAAAAAGTGCCCGACGGCACTCTGCTGTGCTCCAACCCCGCTGTCATTCTTGAACGGAGGCGCAGCCGTAGTGAAGAATCTTAGCGGGAAGACATAGTAACGTTTCTTTGATCTCCGACTCGGATCCTTCGCTGCGAACCCCCAAACGATGCAAGCATCATTTGGGGAACCCCAGCCGCCGCGAACCCCCAAACGATGCAAGCATCATTTGGGGAACCCCAGCCGCCGCGAACCCCCAAACGATGCAAGCATCG
>JAZMZS010000203.1:0-2009 GCA_045586105.1 Eubacteriales bacterium
GAATATGGAACATATAATCGCTGTCGTACGGAGAAAACAAAATTGGTAAGGGATCCACGGAGCCGTCGGACTTAATAACGTGCTTCCTTCCATTATAATACATATGCAAGTTTTTGATATTGGTTAGATTATCGGCAAACAGAATCTCATATTGCGCGGTAGTTTTAGTTTCACCGTCAACCGTTACCGAGGCGCTGATAAGATGCAGCGCGTCGGCATCGTTGCCCGAAAGCTCGACCAGAGCCGACCAACGTCCGCTTTCGTAAGCGGTTGCGCGCCCGATGACCCATTCGCCGTCATAAACGGTAACCGAAGCACCCGGGACGGTTACTCCTTGCACCAGAATACTTTGGGTAGCGGTGGTTGTCGGCACCTCGATGGTTACGTACTCCACGGTCGTGGAGATACTGCCAGCAAATTCCCGATAGCTGACTCCCGCATAGTTAAAGCAGAAGGAAGCCGAAGAAACGATCAGACCGTAAGTGGTGGGGCTTGCGGAAAACTGAACAGTGCCCGAGTTTTCCGTGATCTTGATACGAAGCTCGCTGTCGGTCAGTTCGGTGTCGGATGCTGAAGCTCCGTCCAGAGTCACGCTTTCCTCGGATACGAGGAGTCCCTGCGGGATCGTGATAACTATCTCCTTGCCCGAAAGAGCATAATCCTTGAATTCTTCCTTAAGGCTGTAGCTCAGGCGGAAATCTATCCTTCCCGATGCTGTGACCTCGCTGTCAAGCAAGAGATACGAGGTCTTGCCCTCGTCGAGCCATACCGAGGCATATGTGCTCTCCTTGGATATGGTGATATCCTGCACCGCTATCTCGCCATTTATAAGTTTTACCGTGCTCTTAACGTAATCGCTGCCCTCCTGCATTCCGAGCGTTTCGTAGTCGGAAAGTGAATTCTGAATCCAATTTCTGACTTTACCCTGGAGTGCTACGACCGTGTAATTTCCCGCAGGAAGATAGTCGCTCGTATATTTTCCGGAGTTCAGATTCATTGTTTGAATGTGCGCTCCCTCACTATCGTATATAGCAACCGTGGCACGGCTCTGCGCAGTGACGGTTCCCGTTACGTAGCCCTTTTGCGCCGCGCGGAGAGTCACCTCGGCGCATTTGTTTTCATCAAGCTCGACCAAGGTGACGCTTTCCTCGCATTCTCCCGTTTTGGAGATAAGGCGGACGGTCACCTTACTGTAGTCCTTGATGCTCTCACCGTTGTTCGCAGTCTTTTCAGCAGGGATCAGAATATAATCACCTGCTGTATAGGCAGGGAATTCATATTCCTCCGCCGTTCCGTTATCGCCGAGGAATACGCTGACGCGGTAAGAGGAAAGAGAATCTTCAGTATAGCCGTCACTTCCCGTCAGCTTCTTTTCGACTTTGGCAGTGATCAGATTGCCGCCCGTGACGTAAACGAGCTTATGATATATGGCGTGCTCCACGAGCGAGCTGCCCTCGTCGCACACTATCGCCACATTATCGTTAGCATCAAGTGCAGACGAGCCTATGGTTTCGGGGTTGCATCCCATTGCCATGATCAGCGACAGCTCATCACAGTATGCAAAGGCATATCTTCCTATTTCGGTAACCCCCGCGGGGATCGAAACCGATTGCAGATACTTGTGGTCATACGCGGCTCTTTCGCCGATGACAGTGACCGTTTCGGGGATCGCGTACTCGGTTATCTGCTTGGCTGTCGGGATCTGTATCAAGGTCGTTCCGTCTGCGCTGAACAGAACTCCATCCGAGGAGAAGTATGCAACTCCGAGCGCATCGCGGTTTCCCGCCTCATCAATTACGAAAATATTCTCAAGCGCACTATGCCGATAGAGTGACGGTGGCGCGTACTCCGCTGTTGCAGGTACATAAAGCGTTGTCAGCTTTTCGGACCCACCCACGACGCTGCTATTGACAGTTTCGGGGGTCAGCTTTTCCGAGAGGGTAAAGCTTGTCATATTATTACAGTCATAGGACGCATCGTATTCAAGCGTATGGCCGTTCTTTCCGAGT
>JAZMZS010000204.1:0-5894 GCA_045586105.1 Eubacteriales bacterium
ATACCCATGGGCAAAGAGGTGAAGAAATCCTTCATCGACTACGCCATGTCGGTCATTATGTCACGCGCACTGCCCGATGCACGCGACGGCTTAAAGCCAGTGCACCGCCGCATTCTCTACGCGATGTACGAGGATCACCTCACCTACGACAAGCCCTTCTACAAGTCTGCGACGACGGTAGGTAACGTGCTCGGACGCTACCATCCTCACGGAGACGCCGCAGTTTACGGCTCTATGGTAAGAATGGCGCAGTCCTTCTCTTTGCGCTATCCCTTGATCGAGGGACACGGAAACTTCGGTAACGTGGACGGCGACCCCCCTGCCGCATACCGTTATACCGAGGCTCGTCTTGCAAAGATCTCAAACGAGATGATGGCTGACATAGATAAGGACGTAGTTGACTTTATCCCCAACTTCGACAACAAGCGCGTCGAGCCGACCGTGCTCCCCTCGCGTTTTCCGAACCTGCTCGTAAACGGCGCTGTCGGAATTGCCGTAGGTATGGCAACGAACATCCCTACCCACAACCTCTCGGAGGTCATCGACGGTACCGTTTTCCTCATTGACAACCCCGATGCGGGGATAAACGAAATAATGCAGTATATCAAGGGCCCCGATTTCCCGACCAAGGGTATCATTTACGGCTCTATGGGAATATACAAGGCGTACACCACAGGTAAGGGCAAGGTCTCGGTCCGCGCGCGCTGTGAGGTGGACGAGGACAAGCACCGTATTACCGTTACCGAAATTCCCTACATGGTAAACAAGAGTGCGCTCGTTGAGAGCATCGCAAACCTGCATAAGGAAAAGCGTATCGAGGGCATAACCGCGCTTCGCGACGAGTCGGGAAGAGCGGGAATGAAGATAGTTATCGAATACCGCCGCGACGCAAACGGTCAGGTAATTCTCAATCAGCTCTATAAGTACACCCAGCTTCAGGACACCTGCGCTATCAACATGGTCGCGCTCGTTAACGGCGAGCCGAAGGTTCTGCCGCTGAAGAGCATACTTGAGGAGTACATCAAGTTCCAGAAGAGCGTAGTGCGCCGCCGTACCGAGTTCGAGCTTAACCGCGCGCTTAAGGAAATGCACATTTACGAGGGCTACAAGATAGCCATCGACCATATAGACGAGGTCATCGCGATAATTAAGGCTTCCGCTTCTATCCCGGATGCAAAGGCTTCGCTTATGTCGCGCTTCGGTCTCTCGGACGCTCAGGCTCAGGCAATCGTCGAGATGACACTCGGTAAGCTTTCGGGCATGGAAAGAGAAAAGATCGAGGAAAGGCTCGCGCGCCTGCAGGCACTCGTTGAGGAGCTTGAGGGAATTCTCGCGGACGAGCAGAAGATCCTCGGCATACTCAAGGACGAGCTTCTCGCTATCAAGGAAAAATTCGGCGACGCGCGCCGCACCGAGCTCGTTGAGGCAGAGGACGAGATCGTTCTCGAGGATCTTATCGAGCGCCACCGCTGCGTAATTACGCTCACCGAATCGGGCTATATCAAGAGACTTCCCGCCGACACCTACAACGCTCAGCGCAGAGGCGGAAAGGGCATCAAGGGCATGACCACCAAGGAGGACGACTTCGTCGAGAACGTCGTCGCCGCAGGAAGCCACGATTACCTTATGATGTTCACCAATGTCGGAAAGGTCTACACGAGAAAGGCGTACCTCATTCCCGAGTCCTCAAGAACGGCAAAGGGAACGAATATCGTCAACATTCTCGAGCTGGAGCCCGGTGAGAAGATCACCGCCATCATCCCGATCGACGCCTTCAATTCCGAGGAGTCGCTTACCATGATCACCCGTCAGGGCGTCATCAAGCGTACCTCGGTCGCAGAATACATCTACCAGAGAAAGAACGGCAAGCGTGCCATCACCCTTGACGAGGGCGACGAGCTGCTGAGCGTCCTCCGCACCGACGGAGGTCAGGATATCATCATCGCCACCAAGGGCGGTCTTGCAGTACGCTTCGGCGAGGAACAGGTCCGCAGCATGGGCAGAATTGCCCGCGGTGTGCGCGGAATACGCCTTGACGAGGGCGACGAGGTCTGCGGAGTTTGCGTTGTCGAGGAAGGCAAGAAGCTGCTCGTCATCACCGAGGGCGGCTTTGGTAAGAGATGCGAGTTTGACGATTTCCGCCGCCTTGAGCACAGAGGCGGACGCGGCGTCGCTTGCCAGAAGAATATCGAAAAAACGGGCAGAGTCGCTTCTATCACCGCTGTATCCGACGACGACGACGTTCTGCTTATCACCAATAGCGGTATAGTCATCCGCGTACACGCTGACGGTATCTCCACCTACTCACGAGTTGCCGCAGGCGTACGCATTATGCGCCTTGACGAGGAAGCAAGCATCGTGCGCTTCACCACCACCGAGCGCGACGATGAAGCCGAGACTGTCGAGATAGACGGCGAGGTCGAGACTGCAGTTGCAGTTGATACCCCCGATGCGAAGCAAGCAACCGAGGAAAATGAGTAACCACGTAGGGGAGGGCCTCGCGCCCTCCCGCGAAGAACACAAAACTGTGGGCGAGGGCCTCGCGCCCTCCCGCGAAGAACACAAAACTGTAGGGGAGGGCCTTGCGCCCTCCCGCGAAACCGAACAAAATCCAAACAACGAATTTCCACTTTCCCGAGAAGATTTAATTGTTAAAGAATCGGGAGGGGTCGAGCCCCTCCCCTACATCGAAAACAATCCTCACAATTGGAGTGTAGAGCAATTTTTTATCCCATAAACACATCAAGTCCAATAAACGACCCTCTTTCTGTGATAATATATACTCACGGAAGGAGGGAATCACATGAATCGAACGAAAATGCCATGAAAAGACCACTCTTACTATTACTGTCCATTCTCGTAATGCTCGGCTTATGCTCCTGCGGACAGCTTGATTCGCAGAAGGCGCACGATATAGCCGTTCCGCTGATCGAAGCGTCACAAAGGCTCGATACCGTTCTGTACGGAGCGGGGCTTCCCGTGACCGAGCAAAAGAACGGCAAATACACGAAGACCGCCTCCGACGAATACACCTGCCTTGACGACATCAAGGCGGATATGAACGAGATCTACACCCCCGAGCTTGCCGAGATAGTGCGCAACAGCACGCTCAAGGGAAGCACCTCCGAGCACGGCACGACCTACGCGAGATATATCGACATCGACGGGGCGCTTTATTCCTACGATGGCGCGAAGATCTACGTTCCGCACGCGAGAAGGTACGACTTTGACTCTATCAGAGCCACGAACATGACCGACAGACGCATCATATTCGAGGTAGATACCTACACCGCCGACGAGGACGGTAACTACAGGGACACACCCGACAGGATCGAGCTGAAGCTCATTTATGACGATGCGCTTGAAAAGTGGCTGCTTGACACACCCACCTATTAAGAGCCGCAGACTCTCAATAATGAATTGGCTTCGCCGTGAAATGTGGGTTGCACGTGAAAAATGCGCCGCGGGCGCACAGGAGCGCTGATTCAATTCAAGCATATCTCAACGATTTTTTTATAAAGTTTTTTGGAAAAGGGGTACGGGGAGAAACCTTTTTTCAAAAAGGCTTCTCCCCGAATATCCCCGATATATTCTAAAAAAGGAGTAGATAAACATGGCAGCTCAGAAGAAGACCACCAAGCCTGCAGAAGGCGAAGCTGATAACAAGGCGGCAAAGCTTGAAGCGCTCAAAAGCGCAATGAAGCAGATAGAAAAGGATTACGGCGCAGGCTCTATCATGAAGCTCGGCGACAATGCAAAGATGGAGGTCCAGGCGGTTTCCTCGGGCTCGATCGCGCTTGACCGTGCGCTCGGTGTCGGCGGAATTCCGCGCGGAAGAATTACCGAGATCTACGGTCCCGAGTCCTCCGGTAAGACCACTGTTGCGCTCCACGTAATCGCAGAGGTGCAGAAGCTCGGCGGAACTGCGGCGTTCATTGATGCAGAGCACGCACTCGACCCCGCATACGCAAAGAAGCTCGGAGTAGACATCGGTGAGCTTCTCGTTTCCCAGCCCGATTACGGCGAGCAGGCGCTCGAGATAGCAAGTGCACTTGTAAACAGCGGTGCCGTCGAGATAATCGTCATCGACTCGGTCGCAGCCCTCGTTCCGAAGCAGGAGATCGACGGGGCGCTTACTCAGTCGAATGTCGGACTTCACGCGCGTCTGATGAGTAAGGCAATGCGTACCCTCGCAGGTGCTATCTCGAAGTCGAACACTATCGTTATTTTCATCAACCAGCTCAGAGAAAAGGTCGGTGTCCTCTACGGCAACCCCGAGGTCACCACGGGCGGTAAGGCGCTGAAGTTCTACGCTTCCGTCCGTATCGACGTCCGCAAGGGAGAGGCACTCAAGAAGGGCAGCGAGATCTACGGTAACCACATCAAGTGCAAGGTCGTAAAGAACAAGGTCGCTCCTCCCTTTAAGACCGCAGAGTTCGACATTCTCTACGGCGTCGGAATCTCCAAGGCGTCTGAGATCGTCAACATGGCGGCTGCATTCGATATAATCAAGAAGAGCGGAGCGTGGTTCTCCTATAACGGCGAGAGACTCGCTCAAGGTAAGGAAAACGCCATCGCCGCGCTTGAGAATGACCCCGTGCTCTTCGCCGAGATCGAGGCAAAGGTCAGAGCTAAGGTAAACGAGATCCCCGCCGACGAGGAGATCGACGGAACCGAGGATATCGACGACGAGTTCGATATCCGCGAGTTCGATCTCGACGATTAATAGAGTGAATAGGTAAAGGCGGGGAAAAACTTTTTTTCGAAAAAGTTTTTCCCCGTAACCCCTTTTCAAAAAACTTCAAAAATAAAAGTAAAAAAAGACGAAATTCAGCACTTCCATGACTTACGGGGTGCTTTTTTCTTTGCCCCAAGCTCGCGCCACCGCGCTCGAAGCACTAATCCCCGACCATGCGCGTAGCGAAGCCTTCCCCGGTGGGGGAAGGGGGACCGCTTGCGGTGGATGAGGTCGCTCCGTAGGGTTTTAGCGTCAACCACACCCCCGCCTGTCATCCTTGAGGGAGGGCAACGCCCGACCGAAGGATCTGAGGCGGAGAACATAGAAACGCTACAATATCTTCCCGCTTAGATCCTTCACTCCACTGCGTTCCGTTCAAGGATGACAGCGGGGATGTTGCTGAGAAAGTAGCGCTCCGGCGTCGCCCCCCGACCGAGGCGCTAACTATCGAGCTTGAGCGTAGCGCGTAGGGGAGGGGCTCGTCCCCTCCCGAGACTAAACCCAAACAAGCGGTACGGGTCAAGCCCGTACCCTACAAAAAAACGTCGCCCGCGAAATAGGCACAGACTAACGAGTGCGTGCCTTGTGCTGAATGTGCCGCGGGACACGGTGGATGAGGTCGCTCCGTAGGGTTTTAGCGTCACCCCCGCCCCGCCTGTCATCCTCGAGCCTCGCTTGAATAGAATGAATAGGTAAAGGCGGGGAAAAACTTTTTTCAAAAAAGTTTTTCCCCGTAACCCCTTTTTCGGGGGAAACCCTTTGATAAAGGGTCATCCCCCGTACCCCCTTCCTAAACCTTTTTGGAAATGGGGTAAAGTTAAAACGAAGTTTTGTGCGCCGATCGCTGAAGTCGGCGCTTTTTTTCTTCGAGAGCAAGCTCCGTGCTCGATGAGGTTATAGTTAGAGTAAGGTTAATGAAACAGCGTCGACACCGATAGAGGCAGAAAATAACAAGCTATGCTTCGCTCATCCGTCATTACTTTTACATTTGATTTCGACAAAGAAGTTCCGGAATGAAACTTGTCAAGAAAAGTAGACAAATTAAAGAGTTAATTTTTGAAAATATTCATTCGGAGTAAGATAACCAATACCCGAATGAAGTCGATCAGAGTTATAGTAAAGCTCAAAAAATTTCACTAAAACTCTGCTTGATTCC
>JAZMZS010000205.1:0-2547 GCA_045586105.1 Eubacteriales bacterium
AGAGCTTTTCCTGCGAGGGATGTCCCTCGGCGGCGACCTGCCGTACGGGCTCTTGCCAGAAGAAAGGAGAGTGCGCTTAAATGGAATTTGCAAAGACCCTGATAGCCATAATCATATCGAGCGTGCTCGTAAACAACTACGTTCTCGCTCAGTTCCTCGGAATATGCCCCTTCCTCGGAGTGTCGAAAAAGCTCGATTCCGCCGCAGGCATGGGCGTATCGGTCACCGCGGTAATGCTTCTCGCTACCGCCGCTACATGGCCGATCCAGTACTTTGTACTTGAGCCTGCGGGTCTCGGGTACATGCAGACGATCGTGTTCATTCTCGTTATCGCGGCGCTCGTGCAGATGCTCGAGATGCTTCTCAAGCGCTTCATACCCGCCCTCCACAAGTCGCTCGGCGTTTATCTTCCTCTTATCACCACCAACTGCGCGGTGCTCGGAGTAGCGATAAACAACATCGGCGCGGGCTACGGCTTTATCGAATCTATGGTAAGCTCGCTCGGCGTAGGGCTCGGATTTCTGCTTGCGATGGTGCTCTTCTCGGGGCTGCGCTCGCGCATTGACGAGACGAACATTCCCGCGCCCTTCCGCGGACTTGCCGTTACTCTCATTGCCGCTTCCTTCATCTCGCTTGCCTTCATGGGCTTTGCGGGACTGACCGACGGTCTGTTCTCATAAGGAGGCTGACATGACAGAAATTATTATTGCAGTTGCCATCGTCGGCGCCGTCGGACTTGCGGCGGGAATACTGCTCGGACTTATCTCCCACTTTTTCGGTGTTGAAAAGGGAAAGACGCTCGTCGAGATCAGCGCGTGTCTTCCCGGTGTAAACTGCGGAGCGTGCGGCTACAAGGGATGTGACGACTACGCATCCGCTCTCGCTGCGGGAGAAGCAAAGCCGAACCTCTGCGTTCCGGGTGCCGAGACCACCGCGCGGAAGCTCTCTGCGCTTCTCGGGATCGAGGTCGAGGTCCCCAAAGATGTCGTCGCATTCGTCGGCTGTAACGGAAACTGCGAGGCAACCTCTATCAAGGCTGAATACGCGGGAATTCAGAGCTGCCGCTCGGCTGCTCTCGTTTACGGCGGACAGACCTCCTGCCGCTTCGGATGTCTCGGCTACGGCGACTGCGCAAACGCCTGCCCCACGGGTGCCATCTGTATGAAGGACGGCATCGCTCACGTCGATACCTCAAAGTGTCTCGGATGCGGGCTGTGCGAGAGCATCTGCCCGAAGAAGGTAATATACATGGTTCCTCAGGAGACTACCTGTGTCGTAATGTGCTCGAGCCGCGACAAGGGTGCCGAGGCGCGCCGTTCCTGCAAGAACGCCTGCATCGGCTGTAAGAAGTGCGAGAAGGCATGCCCCTCGGGAGCGCTCAAGGTGACGGACAACCTCGCCCGCATAGATTACGAAAAGTGCACGGGCTGCGGCGGCTGTGCCGAGACCTGTCCCACGGGTGCTATCAAAAATGTCTTCTTCCCTGATATTCCCGAGGAAAACGAGTAATACTATACTTGCTATGAATAATAACAAAACTGCCTCTCCCACCGCAAAAAACGGTGGGAGAAGGTTTAAAAACGACATTATCTTCATTATAATAATACTGAGTGCCGTATGCGCGCTCGGCGCGGGCTTTTATTTTCTGCGCCCCGAGGGCGGTGCGGTCGAGGTACGCGTGGACGGTACGCTTACGGCAGAATACCCGCTCGATCGGGACGTCAGCGTGGATATCGAGGGCATAGACGGGGTAAACCGTCTCGTTATCAAGAACGGGGAGGCGTACGTTGAATACGCCGACTGCCCCGACGGTATCTGCTCGGCGCACGCGCCGATATCCCGCACGGGCGAGAGCATCGCGTGTCTTCCTCACAGAGTTATCATCACGGTCACGGGCAAGGCGTCCGGGTCGGGCGCTGTTGACGTCATTGCATAGAGGTGAGTATGAACAGAGACAGAAAAAAGCCCCGCCCCGCAAAAAAGGCGGCGCTTCTCGGAGCGTGTGTGGCTCTTGCGCTTATCCTCTCATACCTCGAGCTGCTTATTCCGCCTATATACTCGGCAGTCCCCGGAATAAAGATGGGACTTGCCAATATCGTGATAGTATTCGTGCTGTACCGAGGCTCGGCATTTGAGGCAGTATGGGTGTCGCTTCTCAGAGTGGTGCTCGTATCGCTGCTATTCGGCAACGCAATGGCGTTTGCCTACAGTATTGCGGGCGCGGCGCTGTCGCTCGGAGTGATGCTTCTCTTAAAGAAGCTTGACCTTCTCTCCCCTGTCGGCGTGAGCGTGGCGGGGGCGGTCTTCCATAATATAGGACAGATACTCGTCGCAATGCTGCTGCTCGGCACGGCGGAGCTCGGTTATTATCTCATCCTGCTGACCGTAACGGGAACGGTCTCGGGTATTCTTATCGGAGCGGCAGGCGGGATCGCGGTAGAGCGCATTCCAAAAAAGCTTTTTTGACAAAAACGCTTAACAATGTTAAACAATCCGTGAACAAGAAGAAAAAATTATTGACAAAGCACCCCAAATAGTGTATTATAT
>JAZMZS010000206.1:0-17599 GCA_045586105.1 Eubacteriales bacterium
CTACATATAAAGTATAAAAACCATACTTATTTGTAAACATTTTTATTATTTATCGATTTAATTGTTGAATTCGGCTATGAATTGTTATATAATTTGCACACATGACACTAAAACCGACAAAAGGATGACCGAAATGCCAAAGATAAATATTATCCTGCACGAGCCCGAGATTCCGCAAAATACGGGCAACATCGCGCGCACCTGTGCCGCAACGGGCGCTTCCCTGCACCTGATAAAGCCGCTCGGCTTTGAGATCGACGACAGAAAGCTCAAGCGCGCGGGGCTCGATTACTGGCACGAGCTTGATATAACCTATTATGAGAGCACCGCCGAATTCTACGAAAAGCACGGAGATAAAAAAATATACTATTTCTCGACAAAAGCCCCGCACGACTACTGTGCGGTCGAATATCCGGACGAGGTGTGGCTGATGTTCGGAAAGGAAACGAAGGGTATCCCCGAGGATATCCTCTACGGTCATTATGACGACTGTGTACGCATCCCGATGAGAGAGAACCTACGTTCGCTCAATCTCTCAAACGCCGCCGCAATAGCCGTCTACGAGGTGCTCCGCCAGCATGGTTTCGAAGGCCTCGTCGACCACGGGAAGATGAAGGAATAAAACTGCAAAATCACTTGTGAACGCTCTCCGGATCACAAGTGATTTTTTTCTTTGGTATCCGCCATGTATTCACGCGGTGTTCTGCCGGTTATCTTTTTGAAATTCTGCAGAAATGACTGAACGTTAGCATATCCTACCCTATATGCGATCTCTGAAACGGTCATCTCTTCAAGAAGCGGAATGGCTTTGTTTATCCTCACTATATTCAAATATGACGAAAAGCTTATATGAACATGTTTTTTGAAAAGTGCGGAAAAATAGTTTTTGTTATAAGCAAATGCCTTTGACAGCTCCTGTTGTGTAAGCTTTTCCGAATAATGCGCTTCAATGTACTCGAGTATTTTGGTGGAGAAGTTAAGATTCTCACTTTTACCAACATCGGCAAACGGAATGTATCTGAGAATCTTGGCAAGAACATATGTATATATCCCCTGCCTCAGAAGCTGATCGTCGCAGTTCTCGAGCTGGAGAAGATGATTGAACATATCCTCCGCAGCAGTCTTGTCTTTTATAACGTACGACACAGGCTCCTTGCCGGACGTGTAGCTGTCATAAACGTCGCTGTACGATAAAGGCATAACGACACAGAGTGTTCTTTGACCTTTTACTGAAGGTGCAGAATGCACAGCAAGAGGAGGGACCAAAACGAGTTCGCCCTCGCCGATAGTCAGTTCCATTCCGTTTATCTTCATCGGTTTGTCGGTGCTTATACAATACATCAGCTCGATCGCACGGTGAAAGTGATCTCTGCACGGACACGTTCCGATATTGAAATAATCTCTTTTATCCTGATAATGCTGATAAAACATAGGCGCACCCCCCTTTTTTTGATTATATCATTCAATAGCAAATACGTCAATATGTTAAAAAAATATATTAACGCGGGCATTTTCGATATTTTTAGCAAAAATTATGTGAAATATTTTTAATTCCATCTTAAAAAAATTCATTTACAAAGCTGACGTTTTCTGCAATACTAAAATTGTAAAATATACTTAGCGGAGGTAGATCGTGTCCATATTCGAAATCAATCTATTTAATGCATCCCCGAAGGCAGACGAGCGTTTTGTTGTACGGGGAGATAATTACAGAATCACCTTGCTCACAGAACGGCTGCTAAGGCTCGAATACTCCAAGAACGGCATATTCGAAAACAGGGCAACCAGGATCGCATTCAACCGTGCCTTTGATACTCCGAGCTACGAGTGCTACCGTGAGGACGGATACCTTCATATTATAACCAAATATCTCCATCTGACATACGACGAAAATGAATTCTCGCCGGCGGGACTGCAGATAGAGCTTTCCTCGACAAAGCAATACCAGACCAAATACTGGTATTACGGGATGACGATGCCGCACAACCTCGGCGGGACCCTTCGTACTCTCGACGGCGTAAACGGTGCAAAGGAGCTTCCCGACGGACTTCTGACACAGAGATCAGGATATAGCGTAGTTGACGATTCTCAAACCATCGCAATAGGTGAGGACGGATGGCCTGTACCTGTTATGGGTGATCGGATAGACCTGTATTTTTTCGGTTACTTCCAAGCCCCCGAGGAATGTATCAGAGACTTCTACAAGCTCGCATCCCCTCCTCCGCTTCTACCGAGATTTGCGCTCGGAAATTGGTGGTCGAGGTACTACAAATATTCTGGCGAGCAATACCTGAAGCTCATGGATAAATTCGCAGAGAAAAACATCCCGCTCGCTGTAGGTGTCGTTGATATGGACTGGCACGTAACAAGAAGCGAGGACCAGCGCGTAAAATGGACGGGATTCACATGGAACGAGGATCTCTTCCCGGATTACAAGGTCTTTCTTGCCGAACTTCACAAAAGAGGGATAAAGACCGCACTCAATCTGCATCCGCGTGAGGGTATCCTTTCTGATGAAATACAGTATGAGGATATGTGCGAGGCTATGGGAAGAAAAAGCGACGGTCACCCCGTATGCTTCGATGCTTCCGACCGCCGTTTTTTGGAAAGCTATTTTGAGAAGGTGCTGCACCCATACGAAAAAGACGGCGTGGACTTCTGGTGGCTCGACTGGCAACAGCCCGGCGGCGCAAAAAAACAGGGCTATGACGTACTATGGATGCTCAATCACACACATTATCTAAGCGGAGCAAGTGAAGGAAAGAGACCGCTCAATTTCTCCAGATATGCAGAGATCGGCTCACACAGATACCCGGTGGGCTTTTCGGGTGACACCGTAATATCATGGGAAAGCCTCGATTTTCAGCCGTACTTTACCGCAACCGCTTCAAACGTGGGATTCTCATGGTGGAGCCATGATATAGGAGGATTTGCTTCGGGTATCAGGTGTCCCGAGCTATACACAAGATGGGTACAGCTCGGCGTTTTTTCTCCGATATTCAGACTTCACTCCGCTCCGAACGAGTATATCTCAAAGGAGCCGTGGAAATGGGGCGAGGCTGCCGAGAGGATCGTCGGAGACTTCATGCGTCTCAGACACAGACTTATTCCCTATATATACACAATGATGGTACGCAACCACGAGGACTGTATCCCGTTCATTCGTCCTATGTACCACGTTTCACCGACAATTGCGGAAAGCTACAGCGTCAAAAACGTATTCTGGTACGGCTCATCTCTCGTTTGTGCTCCGATAACAAAAAAGTGTGACGGAAACACAGGTCTCGCAAGATCGAAGGTTTGGCTGCCGGAGGGCAAGTATATCGACTTTTTCAATGGAAGAATTTACCGCGGCGGCAGAACCTTCAACGTATACCGCACGCTCGACGAAACTCCCGTATTTGCAAAAGCGGGTTCGATAATTCCCCTCGCGGACGAGGAAAACGTAAATTCAACCGACAATCCTGCCTCGCTCGAGCTGAGAGTATTCGGCGGTGCTGACGGAAGCTTCACAATGACGGAGGACAACGGCGCTATCGGTGAAGCTTTGATAACGACACGCACCGAATTTTCGCTTTCTATGGGCGAACAGCCGACACTTACCATCAACTCACCTAAGGCAGGACACGGTGTCCCCGCAAATAGAAGGTACTGCATCAGCTTCGTTGCCTTCAAGTGCCCCCAAAAAGTAACGATAGACGGCAAGGAGGTTGGATTCACCTACGATTCGGACAGACGCACCGTAATGACAGACAAGTTCGATGTTGCCGAAGACAGTAAGGTATCGATCACTCTCGCAACCGACAGCACCTTTCCGGAGAATGAAACAGCAAACGCGGCTGAGAAGCTTCTGCTCTCGCTCAAGGAAGCATCCGCAGTCACGTTAGCGAAGATCCACCGAATAATAGGCGCAAACAGCCCTGTCTCAACAAAAATAGCCGAGATTTTCTCGCTTGATATCGGCGACTATCTAAAAAACGCGTTGCTCGAAATACTGACCGAGTATTAAAAAGGAGATATAGACACATGAAAAAAGTAATATTGGTCTTCACTCTGCTGCTCACCCTCATACTCACGATGCTTGTCTGTATGAGTGCGCAATCTGCCGTAATATACATAGACAACGCAGACGGTATAATTGCACTTATGAACGGCACGGGAGACCTCAGCGCAAATTACGTTCTTAGGAGCGATATAGACCTATCCGCATACACAAATCAAAACCCGATCGGTCAGAGTGCATCAAAGTCATTCACAGGAAGCTTTGACGGAGGTGAACATACTATCAGCGGTATAAACATCTCCGGAGGAACAGGCTCCGCCTTCTTCGGGCATTTTAGCGGAAGCGTCAGAAATCTCACTATAAAAGGAGAGATAACCTCAAACGGTACTAACGACGCAGGCGGACTTATTGCCGTGGCACACGCCAATACCACGATCGAAAACTGCACAAATGAATGTAACGTTTCGGGAAAAAATTCCGTCGGAGGAATCATAGGCAAGACAGACGGAAACGGAACCATCAGAATTACAAAATGCATAAACAAAGGTACTATCAACGCTACACGCGAGGCCGGCGGTATCGTTGGTTACGCAAATCCAAAAGGTACTTTCGGCATTTACGAGTGTAACAACTACGGAAGCGTTTCTCTCACAGGAAGCGACGAGCGGGCGGGAGGTATCCTCGGAGCCTGTGCGCTTGATGGCATAGTCAGAATAGAAAAATGTATCAATCTCGGTAATGTCAGCGGTCAAAGATGCGTCGGCGGAATAGCAGGACTATTCCAAGGTTCTGACAGCGTAAGCAAGAAAACCCCTTCCCGAATTCTTACAGAATGTGTCAACAAGGCTGCAATAACCTCAACGGTCACGGGTAAAACAGCAAGAGTCGGCGGAGTGCTCGGTTGGGCAAAAAACATCGGAGATATCAACAATTCGTTAAACGAAGGAAGGGTAAGCTCCAAAGCCGAGCATACGGGAGGCTTCATCGGCGGTACGGAAGGCTACGTATCGATAGGATACTGTTTTTCGAGAGGAAGCGTCTCGTCAACGGCATCGGGGGATTACGTAGGCTCCTTCGGCGGTTTTATGGCGTACAAGCCCTTCCTTCCAAACTATGCGTCAACACAAGGAAACGGCAAGACGTGGATAAACGTATCCACGTATGCTCCGGCAGTATTCGATACTCTTAACACCAACGAAAAATGGGTGTCACCGAAGGCCCCTGAGCTTTCTTTCTTCCATGAGTGCAATTTCGGTACAAAGTATCTGCTCGGCAACAACGGATGTCATACAGTCTGCCCTTGCGGAAAAGTCAGCGGCGATTTATCTCACGTTGACGGTAACACCGACACTCTTTGCGACAGATGCGGAAACCTCATCGGAGATAGGCTTGAGAGAGTATACGTGACAAACGGCGGTGAAGGCAACGGAAAAACAAAGAGCTCACCTATCGGGTCGCTTATTGCCGCATACAATGCACTCGGAGATGACGGAGGTGAGATAGTCCTTCTCGGAACGGTTACAGTTCCTTTGCACGAGCTTGACAGCACATCGTCATCTTTCACAGAGCCGGCACACAAAGGCAAGATCACTCTGCAGGGCGAGAACGCAACGCTGATGTTCAGCGGAGTTTATCAATATCACCTCAGCGGCGATACTGAATTTAAGAACGTTACGATCGCTTCGGCTGATGCTTCTAAACATATTGATATTACTGCAAGAGGAAACTCGCTCATCATGGGAGACGGCATTACGATGAGAGGCTGTGATCTTGCAAATGACAAGTTAGATACAAAGATCCTTATCGCAGGCGGTTGCCGAGACGGTGCATTTACCGATAACGTATCAACGATGGACACGAGCATAACGGTAAAAAGCGGACAATACTATGCTATTCGCGGCTTTCACCGTCTGCAGGTCACCCACAAAGAAGCAAGGGTAACCTCAAGCGGCAAAGCAACTATAAATATCGGCGGTGACGTTCACGTAAAATATCTCGTTGCGGGAAGCGGCTCCGAATCTCAGTTTGTTTATCCTGCCGGAGCTGATATGCACGTCATGGGCGACGTTACCGTATATGACACATTGTCTCTCGGAAATCAAAGCAGCGAAGTCACGTATTTCCGCTCCCATCTGCACCTTGAAGAGGGAATCTTCAGCTTTTTGGGGGATAAAGCAGATTTCGTAACGCGCCTGACGCTGACCGAATTCAACATTTCCGTAAATCCCTGTTCGGAAACCGCGGTACACAGTTACATGAAGCTGTTTGCAGGGTTCGGCGACAGCGAAAACACAATCACCCGTATACCTGAGAAAAACGCGGAAACGACAGATCTTCTTCCTCTGTACGAGGGTATTTACAAATATACTAACGGTAAATTGAGAATTACCGTACTGTCCGACAGCCTCGTACGTATTGAAGAATCCGACGACGGCGCCTTTAACGATGCAAGCACGCTGATGGCGGTAGGCAGAGATGAATTTGAGGGTACTTTCGTTGCAACCGAAAAAAAGAACGAAGTATTCATAATATCCACCGCAGGCTTCACGCTTAACGTTCCGTCATCAAGCCAAAGCGCATCCGACGTTCGCATATACGATAAATCAGGCAAAGAGATATACAACCTCTTCACGTGCAAGAAGAACGCTATGTACTCCGAGCTTCCTATGCCCGCCGACACCCCTGATGCGCTTCTTATAATCGACAACGGGATCATTCCGCCGAGCGGTGGGCTTACCTACAACGGAAGCACAGACGACATGAGCGGATGGACAAGGAGCAAAAGCATCGATACGTATGCTTTCATTCCGATGGGAGATGCAAAGCTCCTCAGAGCAGATTTCGTTAAGCTTATGGGAAGGACCGCACTCTCAGATATCAAGACTCTCGGTTCGTGGTATTCAAAATGGACTACCTATACCGCCGATGAAAAGCTCCAAATGATCGAGGAATACAGAGAAAGAGGTATCCCTCTCGACATGATAGTTATCGACACCGAGTGGAAAAATACATCCGCAAACGGAAACGACGGCAATGGAACCGGATATGAGGTCAACCTTGATCTTTACCCCGATATGGAGGGATTCCTGTCAGATGCAAACGATGCCGGGGTGCTCGTGCTTTTCAATGACCATACACACAAGACGTCACTTGACATAACGGACCCCACCGAACTAAAATGGCAATCGGATGGAATCAACAAGCTGCTCGGTATGGGCCTTGACGGTTGGTGGTATGACCGCAACTGGTCTTATTCGCTCAATTCCCCCTATCACGATCTTCTCCATAACGGTACTATAGGACAGGTGCTCTATACCGACACCATGCACAAGTACCACGTTGACAACGCAGGAGAGGGGTATCCCCTGAGAACGCTTCTCCTCTCTAACACCGATTGGATAAAAAACACTTTTCGACGCGGCAATCCCTCTCTTATCGGTCACAGATACGGAATTCAGTGGACAGGCGATATTTTCGGTGACCCGCTATGCCTCAACCGCGATCTTGAAAACATGGTGCTTGCGGGAGCAAACGGCTCTTCCCCGTATCTATCGAGCGACCTCGGAGGATTTAATAACAACGATACCGTATCGGAGGAGCTGTTTATCCGCTGGATGCAGTACGGTGCATTTTCGCCTGTGTGCAGAGTACACTCTAATCTCGGCTTTGAAAACGAACATTTCCCGTGGAGCTACGGCGAATATTCGGAGGGTATTATCAAGGATTACCTCAATATGAGATATAACCTGATGCCTTACCTCTATTCTATCGCATACGAAAACTACGAAACGGGACTTCCGCTTGCACGCCGTCTTGACTTTAACTATCCGCAGTATGAGGAATCTCAGAGCAACACCCAATATACTCTCGGAGACGATATTCTTGTAGCGCCGATGTGGACCGTCAGCGGAGAGGGATCTCAAACCGTTCCATCAGACTGGTTTGACGATACTCTCAGGGCAAGCTTCTACAGAACGAATCAATCTATGCGCGCCACCAAAGTAATAAAGGGGCACCTGGCAAAGACGGTCAATGTAGATGATATAAACTTCTACCTGAACAAGCTTGCGCCGGTCGCAGAAGTTGACAAGGAGACCTACGCAATGCGCATCGAAGGAAGCATCACCCCGGAGATCGATTGCTATCTCGGTGTTATATGTGACGAGGGAGCGCACGTATATATCGATGGAGAACTGTTCATTGATGCCTGGGCTCCGGAAAAGCTCCTACAGCCAAACGTAAATATGACTACGCCTCTTGTTGCCGGCCAAACATACAGCATCGAGGTAGAATATTACAACGGAGGCGGACGAGGCCAACTCTATCTTACGTACGAGCCTATCGTTGAAGCAAACCGCTCTCAAAGAGAAGTGTTCATTCCCGACGGAGAATGGATAGACGTATTCACAGGTGAGATCATAACCGGGCCCGCGACCGTAACCGTTACAAAGACAATGGAAGAGTCGCCTATATACGTAAGGCGGGGTGCTGTCATTCCTACGTCAAGAGTTACAACACCGATCACCGGAGGTGACTTTGAATCTCTGTCGCTGAACGTCTATGGCCTCGGCAACGGCAATGCCGAAGTGTACGAGGATGACGGAAGCACCGAGGGGTATCTTGAAGGCGACTACAGACTCACAAATATCAGCTCGTCAACCAAGGACGGTGTGACCAAGATAAATGTCACGCCTGCCAAAGGTAATTTCAAAACGGAATACACCGAAAGGAAGCTTACGGTTCGCATTCACTCGGATACGCCTATAATATGTGCTTACGTGAACGGAAAAACGGCAGAAATCACAAGGATAGATAAAGATGCTTCTGCTCTTCCCTTCTCGGAATGCGGTGCATCTCCGATCAGCGACGTATATGAGATAAGCTATAGCGCTAATATCAATGCCGAGCACACCATTATCGTCAGTACTTCCCCGTACGAAGTACCCTCTCAGACGGGCGACATCGACGGAAATAACACCGTCGATAATACCGACCTCACTCTGCTTATCCGTTATCTCTCGGGATATGCCGATATGACGTTCAACGTGTCTCTCGCCGACCTTGACGGAAACAACAAGGTAGACAACAGAGATGCCATAGAACTCATAAAGCTACTTGTCAATCAAGAGACAAATAATTAAGCAAGGACCCCCGAATAGCACCGAGGTGTGATGCTGTTCGGGGATCTTTACGCTCTTTTTGTCGTAATTTGTTAAGCGGATGCTTTGTAAAAGATCTAATAATGAAGGAATAAAAGCCAAACAAAAGCAATATGTTTTGAGTATATAAAAAGGAAGCAGGCAAAAGTCTGCTTTCTTTTTATATGTGAATGAAGATGCTTGCTGATTTGAATGAGACGCGCTTACTCTTCCGTGCCGCTCCGGCCATGGGTAGTTCCCATAGATGCAGGAGTCATTACGGTAAGGGTACACAGCCACGATGCATCAAGCTCGGACCTGAAAAATTATACACTTTTATTTCCAAAAAGCATCCCTATATACGACGGAGTATTTGATCGGTATTTGCCCGTAAAGACAAGCCTGCACATTGGAGATGATCCTCTGCTCCTCGAATGGTTTTCAAAGGCAGCAAGTGCAAACTATGATAAGACCCTCCCCTACTCAAAAGGTATAGTGCAAGGATATATAGCTCTAATTCTCGGAAATCTGCTTCCTAAGCTCTCTCTCCGAGAGTTGGAGACGGATACAGCTTCCATTGAAAGAAAGCTGCTCGAATATTGTACTCTGCATTATAACGAGTCGATCACTTTAGCTTCTGTCGCCGAGGCTCTCGGCTATTCGACCACGTATATATCACATCTTTTCTCAGAAAAATTCAAGATCGGTTTTTCAAAATTCATATCAACGATGCGGACAGAAGAAGCTAAAAAGCAACTGCGCACAAAAAAGAAAGTAACCGATATCTCACTCGAATGCGGTTTTGGAAGCATACGTAACTTCAACAAAGTATTCAAAGAATACACGGGTCTCTCTCCGTCCGAATTCAGGAAAAAAAGCACCCCGTAAAATCATAGTCAAAATCAAAAGGGACTGTCAGAATACAGTCCCTTTTGATTTTATGCAATGCCGTGGACACCGCTTTTTTTCTTTTCATTTTCCTTTGAAAAATGCCTGATGATGTCGCCTCTTGTCACGATTCCCACAAATGATCCGCGGTCATCGACTACGGGAGCGAAGTTCTGTTCCGCCGCTATCTCGAGAAGCTGCTCCATCGAAGCGTTTATCCTCACAGGTCTCGCTCTGTCCTTTTTGATGATCTCGGCAATGGTGATATCCTCATGCTCCTTGAGATCCCCTTGCATTTCACCGTCGATAATATACCAGAGAAAGTCTCCCTCTGTCACTGTACCGACGTAGCATCCGTATTCATCGATCACGGGCAGTGCCTTGTATCCGTGGTAACGCATCTTTTCCAGCCCCTGGCGTATGCTGCTCTTTGCGCAAATATGTGCCACAGCGCTTTTGGGCTTTAGCAGAAAAATAATATTCATACAGTTTCCTTTCAAAAAAGAATAAACGGGCAGGTGCTCCGCGCATCCTCAAAAGCATCCGTACACCTTTTTTTCTGTAATATCATTTTACCACATCCGCTATGATAATTCAATGACTTATTTGTTAAAATAGCTTTAACGACCGTAGAACTTTATTGCTTTTGTTTGTGAATTTTGTACATTTATCAATTATTTTCAGTATCTTCGTCGAATTCTGCGTTTCCGCTCATGTACGCCTCGTAAAGCTCCCTTGCGAGCTCGAGCTTTTCACGTGCAACATATATATCCGACCCAAACACGTTAAAGCCCATGATGACGTTTGTAGCAAGTCCGCCGTTTCTTTCCTTTTTCATATACGGGATGTCATTGTCGCGGAGTATCTCGCACAGAATCGCATCCGTCATGCTGTCATCTATATGCGCAAGATGTGCCACATCCTCGCTTTCATTTCCTTCAATGATCTTCTTTTCATCGATAAACATATCTCTGCTCCTTTTATTATATTATATGTCTTTATCAGATTATCGTTACATATCTCCGAGCATATTCAACAGCTCCATGAGATCGCGGTTGTTTATTTTTTCATCCTTGTTTACGTCTGCTCTTCCGTAAAAGTCTTCCTTATACCCCGAAAGATACCGCAACAGCATTGTCAGGTCAGCGCTCGTGACCTCTCCGTCTCCGTCAAGATCTCCCTGTTTGTCTATAACCGTAAGCTTTATGCTGCTGACGGGGTAATAGGTATCGGCAGTTGTTCTTGCTCTGACGATAACGGTATGCTCTCCCGCGCCGAGCTGAGATGCATCGATATAATGCTGATAGGCATTGATGCTTGCTGACAGCGGATACTGCGCTGAATAATTCTGCTGCACATCGAGACGCGGATAGCTCTTGACAGGCACAAAACCGCCTCCGTCGATGCTTATCTCGTAGACCTTCGTGCCGTGGGTGTGCACGCTCCATCCCTGAATTCGTACCCTCTCGCCCGCGCCTGCACTTATCTTACCCGAGGTCTCACGGTCATAGCTTTTTCCTGCCTTGTAGGGGTAGTTCGAATAAGTGATATATGACACGTCGTCAGATGTGGGACTAAAGGAGCTCTTCCCCTCCGATGGATCTTTGCAGTTCTCTTCGGGAAGCCCTGCATATACGGGTATAAGAAAGCTCAGCTCACTCTCGAGAAGTCCTGCATCCTTGTATGATCTGTATGCGCTTCTTCCTTCCGAAAGAGCCGCCGCAACGTTTTGCATGTACTGATGAGCAAAGGGAGAGGGGGATCTCGGATCAACGCAGAATTTCTGCAGATACGGGGTGTTCTGATAATAGTCGATATAGCTCGTCTTGATAGCATACACACCGCCCCATATTGCCTTTTCGCGTGTGTTCCACGAGGCATCTCCTCCCCATTCGGATGCAAGCTCGGGAGTTCCCGTCTTCGCCTTTTTCATTCCGTTGAGGTAAATATAGAACATACCCGTGCCGGAAGCGCCTATATTGAAATAGTTATAGTAGCCGTTATAGCTGAGAAGCGTTTCCTTTGAATATCCCGAGGCAGGAGCGTTTACAAGTCCGCCGTCCTCGTTTTCGTAGATCTTGTTTTCATAATAATATAAGAGCCTGTCTCCCGCAAGACCCGAGATCATGTCGCTCTTTCCTCCGACCCCCTGCTCCTGCCTTATTCGTGCGGCAATATGAACGGGGCTGACGGAAAGCTTCTCTCCGATATCGAGAATATACTCCTTCATGCTTACTCCGCTCTCGAGGGTCATATCCTCCATGAAGGTATCTGAGATTATCCACCTGACACCCGTCTCGTAATCCTTTGTATGGTATCCGAGATCCTCAAACTGAAAGATGTCGCGCTCGTTGAGAAAATTTCTCGGATCTACAAAATACTCAACAGCCTCCCTCGAGGGTGAGCGCCAATGACCGTTGTCATACTTTTTTGTATTCGACGGATCGAAAAACGGCTCATACTGCTCATCGTCATATACGAGGTTGGTGTCGGGCTTGTTCGTTTGCTTATCGATTATGTATTCAAATGTAAATTTCGGATCAAGGGTGCTTACGAGCAACGGCTCGAAGCTCCATGAAGGGTGAGCCAGCTTGAGCTCTGCAAGCGGCTCTGCATATTCTGCGGGAAATCCCTTTTGAATAAGCTCGCTCTCATAGCTCTCCCTGCCGTATGAAGGCTCGGCAGAGGCAAATATACACAGACCTCCCGAGCACAGACTTATGCACAGCAGCAATGCCGCCGCTTTTTTCACAGCATTCTGTACGGTACTGTTTTTAAACATTAGTAATCTGATCATCGTTAATATTCAAGTTAGGTATTATAACACCTGCGATCCCGGCACACGAACACAAATTCGTAACTGTCATACGAAGATACGGAAAAAGCTGCCGGAAGCTTTCCTTGTGTATATACTTCTTGTCGTCCTCGGCAGAATATGTAATATCTGCCACAAGCGAAACCTTGACGCAAAGACCGCCCTCTACCTTCTCGTTTTTCATTACAAAGTTCAGAAAACCGAGCCCCTTGTTCTCACCTGTATTCAGGCTCACGTTATATGAGAAGGTATGCTTGAGCTCCATGCTGCCATGCGCCGCTGACTGGTTGGCGACGGATAATTCAAGTGTCCTATAGCCGCGAAGATCCACCATGCTGCATTATTCCTCCTTTTTCGTGTATTTCTGCATACATTATATCCTAAAATTTATCAAGTTTCAATATAAAAATAACAATTGACATATACTTTCTGTAGTGCTATAATAAACCTAATATACTTTCACAAGGAGATCGACAAAGTGAACAGCAGATTTTTCAGATCATTCAGCGCATTTTTGTGTCTTATCTTGCTCGTCACGGCATTTGCCGCCTGCACAGACACAAAGGAGACAACAAATACCGAGCCGGTTACGGAAGCGGAAACTCAGCCTGCTCCCGATCCGGATCCTATTGCTAAGTTTACGGCAACCGACAAACAGCTTTACACAGATGAAACGATAACGGCAGGAGAGCTCTTCTCTGTCATTGAGAATATCAGCATTCCGCTCAAGGCAGACGGAATCAAGCTTTCGGTCAAGACCACCGAAGGAAGCGGCAAGGCAACGATCGAAGCGAACGCCGAGGACTGGACCGCACAAAAGATCAGCTTTGATGCTGCAGGCAAGTACGAGTTAACCGTAACAGACGAGGAATTCTGCATTCCAGCATCCGCGCTGATAACAGTCACCGACCCGATAAAGGAAGTGGTCGTTACCGACGCCAACAGCGTTACTTACGAAACTCTGCTTGCTTCCGTCAAGGAAAACCCCAGGCTCGAAAAGCTGGATCTCGGCGAGCTTGTGCTTACAAGCGAGCAGTACATTGAGCTCAGAGCCCTCAAGCCCGACACCGCCATCAAGAGCAAGGTATCCTTCGAGGGCTTCACGATCGAGCTTCCCGGAGAGAGGATCGATATCTCCGGAAACAAGATCAAGGACAGAGAAGCACTGAACGCCCTTCTTGCTGTATTCCCCGAGAACTCCAAGATCGTAATGTCAAACTGCGGCTACACAAACGATGAGCTCGCAGCGCTCAGAGACAAGTTCACAAACGTTGAGGTAGTATGGCGCTTGTACTTCGGAAATCCGAAATGGAGCCTCATGTCTGATGATGAAGCATTCTCTGTAATGATCTACCACTATGACTACAGACGCATGACAAGCGCAGATATTCAGATACTCAAGTACTGCAACAACCTCAAGGCTCTTGACCTCGGACATCAGGCAATAACCGACCTTTCTATCTTCTCACAGCTTACAGAGCTGAGAGTGCTCATCCTCGCAGACAACCGCATCTCGGACCTCACACCTCTGAAGGACCTCAAGAAGCTCGAGTACCTTGAGCTGTTTGTAAACAACATCAGAGACGTATCTCCTCTTGCGGGACTTACCAATCTGCTCGATCTCAATCTCGGTTGGAACTACAATATAAAGGACATTTCCTCGCTCTACGGTCTTAAGCAGATCGAGCGTCTCTGGCTCCCGACCACGGGTATCACCTACTCGAAGGCTCTGCAGAATGAGATCAGCGCCAATTTCGTAAATGCAAAGTGTGTTTATTCAGACCCCGAGACCTCTATAGGAAGCGGATGGCGCGCACATCCGAGATATCAGCCCATGAGAGGCATGTTCCTCGGCGAGAAAAAATACGACCCGAACTTTGCAACCTACAAATGATCATCCGATACACAAAAAAGCATCCTGCCAAAATGCGGGATGCTTTTTTATCATATGAAGAATTCCGAAAGGGCAGCTGATACGGTGCTCTGCTCTGCATACTCAAAGGAGATCGATCGGATATCGAACATTTCGGCAAGCGGAGAATACTTCTCTGCGGGAGGGATGGAATTATTTCTGTACCCGAGGAATGCCGAGACGAGCTCCTTGTGCTGACATAGCACGATCCCGCTGTCCTCGTCGAGCAGCTCAGAGAAATGCTCGGTGTAATAGCGGCTCTTTATATTCTTGCAGAAGTAACAGAGAGCTATAGCACACACGCGCACGTATTCCCTCTCCTCGTCCTCCTCAAGACGGTCGATAATACGTCTGTATACACAAAGATCCTGCTGATTGAAAACGGCGTAGGCACTCTTCCCTTTTTGTTTATCCGTGCATATGCACAGACGGTATGTCATCATAGTCATCACTGCTTTCCATAAAAATTGCGGGCGGATATTCCCTGAAAAAATTATAACTCAGCTCTGTCTCTTTGTCAATCGATTATAAAAAAAGATCCGAGGAAAAGCGAATCCCGGATCTTTTTGTTTTATGATATTGTTATCTTATTTAACAAGGTGTCTCTTGATCTTTCTCGAGGTCGTCTTCTCAAACTCGTGATCTACAAGGTCTACCTTTCTGATATGCTTGAAGGAAGGAAGCTGCTTGTTTACGGAATTGATATGACCTGCGAGCTCTTTTTTCATATCTGCGACGCTCTTTCCCTCATAATATGCGGAATCGGGATATATAACAGCGGTAAGCAGAACAGTCTCGCCGTCTGCATCCTTACGTCCGACAACGACACACTCGGCAATTCCCGGAACATTCTCAAGATACTCCTCTATCTCCTCGGGGAATACATTCTTTCCGTTCTCAAGCACGATGACGGATTTGCTTCTGCCTGTGATGAAGAGATATCCGTCCTCATCCATATGTCCGATGTCGCCTGTTCTGAACCAACCGTCCTCGGTAAACGCCTCGGCGTTTGCTTCTTCATTCTTATAGTATCCGAGCATTACGTTGTCGCCCTTGACCTGGATCTCGCCCGTGATATATCCGCTCTCGTCTACAGTCTCGCCGTCGATACGTATCTCACAGCAGTTGACGGCAGGACCGACAGAGCCGATCTTTCTCTTATTGTAGGGGGTGACACATACGAGCGGCGAGCACTCTGTAATTCCATATCCCTCGTAGATGCTGATGCCGATAGACTCAAAGCCGTACACCATCTCGGGATTGAGTGCAGCGCCTCCGCAGACGATCTTGGAAAGATTGCCGCCAAAGGAATCGAGCACCGTCTTAAACAGCTTGCGGCGCATGTCGATGCCGACTCTGAGCGCCTTGTCGGAAATTGCGATACCCGTCTTGAGCTTCTTTTCCTGACCCGTTCTCTTAGCCTCGGACCAGATCCTCTTATATACGGTATTTACAAACAGAGGAACGAGGGTAAGTCCTGTGGGCTTGTATTTTTTGAAGTTTGCAATTACGTTTCTCAGCGAATCGTTGATGCCGACCCTCATTCCGTACACGAGCTCACACATAAGGATGGCAAGCTCGTAGGTATGATGTATGGGAAGGACCGATACGAGCACATCCTCGCTCGAAAAATCAGTCGCATAGCAAGCGGCGTTGACTACGGAAAATACGTTCTTCTCGCAAAGCATTACGCACTTGCTGGTGCCGGTGGTTCCGCTCGTGAAGAGAAATTCGCAAACATCCTCGACGTTTCTCTGCTCTGGGTATTCGTAGCCCTCATTGCTCTTGCCTGTTTCCATAACGCCCGCAAAGCTGACGCAGTCCTCGATCTCGTCACCCATAGAAATGTAGGTACGATTGGGATCGTAAGATGCCATCTCAACGTACTTGTCCTTAATAGAGGATGAGAAGAAAAGAGCGGACGCATCTACTATATCAAGAAATCCATTTACCTCGGATGCGGCAAGCTCCTTATCCAAAGGTACCGCAATACCGCCCGATGCAAGTATAGCAAGATAAGCGGCTATCCAGTAAGGAGAGGTATCTCCCATAATACCGACAGTCTTCCCTGCGAGTCCCATCTTGTCAAGACCTGCGGCGGTATTCTTTACCCACTCGCAAAACTCGGTATAGTTGATCTCGCGGTCCTCCTTATGCTCAGACCACATAAAGACCGTTCTGTCAGCATGTCCCTCGATAACATCAAGGAATTCTCTGATCCCATGAACCTCAGTAAAGACGCGCTCGGTCGTCTTGTTGTTTCTTAAATACTTCGTACCCATAACGTAATCTCCGTTTTAAATGAATATCAATTGTAATAAATTTCAAAATACTATTCTATTTTAGCACCAGCTTGTTGAATTGTCAACAAGTTAGCGAAATTTTTAGCTGTGCTGCCCAAAAATCACGAAAGAATATATCTCCCGAGCTCAGTCACGCTGCCGCAAACGACAACAGCACCCGCCTGCTCGAGCTCTTCCCTCGAGCCGTAGCCCCAAAGAACGCCTATGGTATCTATACCGTTTTCTCTTGCCCCTTCAACGTCGTGGCTTCTGTCTCCTACCATAAGCACCTCGCACGGTGATGCTCCGCACAGAGACAGAGCATGCTCTATCACCGCCGCTTTGCTGTCCCTGCCTGTGTCAAGAGATGCTCCGCATTGTGTGTAAAAATACCGATCTATTCCGAAGTGCTCGGTTATACGCTTGGCAAACACCTCGGGCTTTGCGGTTGCGAGCACAAGCTTGTACCCTGCCTTCTCCAGAGATGACAAGAGCGCGGGAATGCCCTCATAAAGCTCGTTTTCAAACAGTCCCTTTACAGAAAAATACTTCCTGTATTCC
>JAZMZS010000207.1:0-4477 GCA_045586105.1 Eubacteriales bacterium
TGCGGGTGCTGCGGGTGCTGCGGGTGCTGCGGGAATGTCGAACTTGGGTGCTTCGGGAGCGGGTGCTGCCGCAGGAGCTCCCCATGCATTGTCCGCGAAGTCGGATCGTAGCCATGTCGTTCTGTGAGCCAAGGAGTTGAATTACTAAGTTGTCTTCCTAAGACCGCTTGGCCTCCGACTTTGCGGGTGCTGCGGGTGCTGCGGGTGCTGCGGGAATGTCGAACTTGGGTGCTTCGGGAGCGGGTGCTGCCGCAGGAGCTCCCCATGCATTGTCCGCGGGTGCGCCCCAGCCGTCATTTGCAGGTGCTGCGGGAGGAGCCATCGTATTGAACTGAGGTGCCATTGTTGCGGGCTCTTCGGCAAGGCTTGCAGGTGCTTCTGCTACAGGAGCAGGAGCAGGAGCAGGAGCAGGAGCGGAAGCGGGCGTGTCGAGTCCCGAGAGCATTCTCAGGATCTTTTCGAGCATGTTGTCAACATTGTACGAGGGGTCGTTGTTTATGTATTTGATTATTTCGGGAATGAAGGACATATCCTCTCCGTCTGCAAGCAGAAGGGTAGATATGGTGCTCTTCGCAAATGCGGCAAACTCCGCATTTATGTCCTTTTTCTCCATGGTGGGCAGGTAGATGAGCACTACCTGGTTGTTCTGCGGATTTATCATTACCGTCTCGGGAAGAAGGCTGATGCTTCCGACGTCAGACAGGCATTCCTCGGCGCTGTAGATAGCCTCGAGGACATTCTTGAACACGCTCAGTGTCTGGTGCCTTGTCACTGAGTTTCGGAAGTACTTTACCGCAGGGATCTTGCCCGTGATATTGAATCTCAGGCAGAGCGCTCCGTTCTGGACCGATGCAAACGCCTGTGCCATGCCCTGAACATCATGTCCCGCAAACTCGGCAAGCGCCTGCTTGTTGATCTGTTCGTCCGGTCCGAACTCACATACCAAATAGGTCAAAAAATCCTGCTGATCAATAGAATATCTCATTCTGTACCTCTTTCCCGTCCGCGGCATGCGAACGATTTTTTTCTCATTCTTTTATAATTCTCATTTATATTATACACGGCAATAATATTACCGTTACAATCAAAGTTATGTTTTTTGTGCGCGGTGATGTTAGTCTTGTGGATATCTATTCTTTTATGACTGCCTGTGGTTTTATCAAAGGCCGTGTTTTCTTTTTTTGATATCTGAGAGTTTATCCAAAAAAGCTTAGCCGAGGAGAGCCGATATCACATCCGTGACGGCATAACTCTCCACCGCATCGAGGTATCGCAACGATAGACGGTGTCCTGGTTACTGCCGCGCGCTCGGATATGAGCTCGGCTCTCCTCGGCTACGTGTCATTTTTTAATTCTTGCTGAATCGACCCCGCCCATACCCCCGTTCTTCGGGGATATGGGGAGGACCGTTTTTAATTTAAATTCGGGTCAGAAGATGCAGTTATCAGCCTTCTGCTTCTTCCTTTTTGCCCTTCTTCTTTGCTACAAAGAAGATGATCGCTGCCGCGAGAACGACAATTCCTGCGATCGTTCCGTAGAACGCTGGCTTGTAAGCGTAGAACTGGAGCCAGAAGTTCGTGGAAACGGTTACTCTTTCGAATGTCTCGCTCTTGGAATTGCTGATAACGCTCTCATCAAGAGACTTAGCGCTGTCCTCTGCGATGATCTCAACGTCATGCTCAAGTCCGGAAGGAATGTCGAATGTGAGAATTCCGCCCGACTCCTCAAGCATCTTGAGAAGCTCGTCGCCTATCCATTCCTTGTGAACCTCGCCGTTGAGCTTGACGGTAACCTTGGAGAGCTTTCCTCCGTCATCGGTTACGATAGCGGTAACGGTCTGCGTCTCGACCTGATAACGTCCGCCATCCTTGATACCGGAAACGGTAATTACGGGAGCAACGGTGTCAACTACGAATGCAACCTTACAGCCCTTAACGTCGCTGTATGCATCTGTTCCTGCCTTGTCGGTGGACTCGATAACTATGTTGTATTCGCCGTCGGATGCGAAGTGATCCTTGTTGATGATGTACTCACGGATAGCCCACTCGCCTGCATTCTCGGTTACCTTGGTGGTGTAATCAGCACCCTCGTTGAGCGCCTTGCCGTTGAGCTTGACGGTGTAGGTCTCGATAAGATCGGTGTTGATCTCGGTGATCACGATCGGGTTGTTTACGCCGGTCACGTAATGCTTTTCGAGAACTCTTGAAGTGTAATCGTCCTTTACAAGGAATACAGATCCGTTTCTGTTTACAGAGAACTTGACCTCGCCGTACTCGTTGTTGTCGGATGCGAGAACTACCTTGTCATAAACGTTGCCGGACATGTCCTTGACTGTACATGTAAGCGTGTATACGCCGTCGAGCTCTACGTCGGGCATCGTGTATGCATAGGTCTTTCCTTCGGTAACTACGCTCATTGCATCGAATGCGAAGGTCTTCTCTTCATATTTTCCGTCGTCATTTCTTACGATACCCTTAAGCGTGGGGATAAGCGTGTTCTGATCGATGTTGATATCATCCGCAGTAATAGTAAAGCTGTAGGGCTTAGTCTTGTTTGCGGTCTCTGCCTTGATGTCGGATACGACAACGGTAGGCTTGGTCGTGTCAAGAACGAGCTTTCTCGAGGTGTAGTTCGCAGGACCGTTACCCGAGTAATCGGAAATCTTGATAGTGATCTGGTAATCTCCGTCCTCTTTAAGAGTGAAGGTTCCTGTGTGCAGATCGACCGTGTTCTCGGTCCAGGCTGTATTCACCTGATAGGGAACTCCATCCTTGGTTACATCTATCTGGACATTATTATTCAGGAACGCCTGATTATCATAGAAGAAGTTTGCCTCAGTAACAGCTATGGATACATTGATATCGCCTGCATAGTAGTGAACGTCATTGGATGCAGCATTTGCAGGCTGATTGTAGGTTACATCAACCGTGGGGCTGATGTTATCAACTACGATACGCTTGTCGCCATCAATGCTGCTCTTAAGCTCACTGAGATTGAATACATCAAAGGAAACGGTTCCATTAAACTGATTGTTCTGATTAAGCGCTGCCGCAGGAATGTCGAAGGTAGCAGTAAACTTATTACCATCCTTTACGATAGGCTTGAGCTCTTCCCCTTCCTTGTTTTCAATCACCTGATCAAAGAGCTCAGCATTTACTCCGCTGACGCCTGCAGCCTTCTTATAATCATATACAAACTTATAGATAGCCGATACGTTATCCTCAGCACTGATAGTGACTTTCATCTGCTTGCCGTAAAAACCAAAGGAAATTGTGTTGAGCACAATATCCGTCACTGAAGGCGTTTCGTAGGTGATGTTGAGCGCCGTAGGAGCAGTCTTGTCAATAGTAAACTTGGTGTTAGGCTTGCTAATATCAGCTGATTCTACTATCGTGTTGTCTGCAAGGTCAGCAAAATCATAACCAAAGCTGAAATTCGCTTCATCATTGAACTGTATAGTAATGATGTGGAGGTCTTTGTCAGTCTCATCGACTGTATGCGTTATTTGGTAACGACCATCAAGCTTATTTCCCGACACATCAACTGCCTCTATCAGATCTTCATAATCATCATAGCGGAAGTTGTGTTCCTTGATCTTCAGAACAGCTGTACGATCAACAGAGTAATAATCGCGGCCATCATAGCTCTTGACGGTAGTGCCGTTAAGCTCCTGTGTATACTCAATGCTCTTAAGTACAGGTGCGATCATATCAACCGTGATGACATCGGAGACGTACTTGATCACCGTTTCGGTTTTATCGTCAGCTTCTACTGTTCCGTCATTTCCTGAAAGATCGGTATACTCGATCTCGAGAGTATAGTCATATCCTGCCTCGTATCTGATCGTTGCGGTATGAATATCCTCGTTGGTTACCCAGATAATGTCACTGTAGTCGATGCCGGAATACATAGGCTCCGAGCCTGCGGGAAGGTACTCAACAACAGTTTTCTCGCCGTTGTCAGCTACCTTTGTAAGCTTGATGCCAACATTGTGAATAATAGCAGTCTCAGCACCGTCACCCTTAATGACCTCTCCCTCGAAGAAGTTAGAATCCTTAATGGTGATCGTTGCGGTTACTTCTTTGTTCGCAAATATGCGGTTGGAATCTTCCTCTGTAGCATCAGTATATCTTCCGTCTGCTTCGTTATAATGCACGAAGCTGCCTTCATCATCCACTTCATACACTACAGAAATGCCGGGAGCTGCAGTGTCTGCAATGATGATCTTCTCGTCGTCAACCTCAGTCGTGTAGTTTCCTGCCTTGTCGGTTGCCATTACGGAGATATATCCTCTTGCCTGTGCGGGGATGATCTGGGTTATCGTTGCAGTCTTGCCGTCATCCGAGAAGGTAATATCTGCTGCGGTGTAGTGGAACATTTCCACGCCGAACTCGTCTGTATCGTCCTGTGCAGTAAACTTAAGGTCGATAAAGTCAACGCCTGCGGTAGCATCCTGTACGGTCACCTGTACGGTCGC
>JAZMZS010000208.1:0-5398 GCA_045586105.1 Eubacteriales bacterium
CCGAAAGCTGTGATATATGAACGAGTCCGTCCTGATGAACGCCGATATCAACAAATACGCCGAAGTCAATTACGTTTCTTACCGTTCCCGTAAGCTCCATTCCCTCGGTAAGATCCTCCATCGACATGATCTCACTCTTAAGCATAGGAGGAGGAAGCTCATCTCTCGGGTCTCTGCCGGGACGGCTGAGCTCCTTCATTATATCTCTGAGGGTAGGCTCTCCGACACCGATCCTCTCGGCAAGTGCCTTGATACCTATCTGCTCCGCCTTCTCGGTGATCCCGGGAACACCGCCCGCCTTGATATCGGCGTCGGTATATCCGCACTCTGAGAGAAGCGCCTTTGCGGCATCGTAGCTCTCGGGGTGAACGCCTGTATTGTCAAAGGAATTCTTCGACTCTGCAACACGGAGGAAGCCCGCGCACTGCTCGAACGCCTTGGGGCCAAGCTTGGGGACCTTCTTGAGCTGTGCTCTCGAGGTGAACATGCCGTTTTCTTCTCTGTAGGTAACGATATTCTTGGCAAGCGAGCCTCCGATGCCCGCAACTCTCGAAAGAAGAGGAGCAGATGCGGTGTTAAGGTCAACACCTACTGAGTTTACGCAGTCCTCAACAACGCCGTCAAGAGCCTCGGAAAGTCTTGTCTGCGGCATATCGTGCTGATACTGACCGACACCGATAGCCTTCGGATCTATTTTGACGAGCTCGGCAAGAGGATCCTGCAATCTGCGCGCGATAGAAACGGCACTTCTTACGTTTACGTCAAAGTCGGGGAATTCCTCGGCTCCTATCTTTGATGCGGAATAAACGGACGCGCCCGACTCGGAGACTACCATATAGCTGATACCGCCAATTTCCTTTATTACATCGGCGCAGAACATCTCGGTCTCGTGCGATGCGGTTCCGTTTCCGATAGCAAACATCTCGACCGCGTACTTAGAGCACAGGCGCTTGACAGCAGCCTTCGCCTGCTCGACCTTTGAGAAGGGGGGCACGGGGTATATAACGGCAGTCTCAAGGACCTTTCCCGTTCCGTCAACGACTGCAAGCTTACATCCCATTCTGTAGCCGGGGTCAAAGCCGAGTGTTACCCTCCCCTTTACGGGAGGCTGCATAAGAAGCTGCTTGAGGTTGAGCGAAAATACCTTTATTGCAGACTCGCTCGCATTGTCGGTAAGGGTGTTTCTTATCTCACGCTCGATAGAGGGGTAGATAAGTCTCGAATAAGCGTCTTCAGCCGCCGCACGTACAAGTGCGGTGCAGGGGGAGCCCTCCTTTACATGGGCTTCCGCAATTATGGAAAGTGCACTTCCCTCGTCAAACTCGACCGTGACCTTGAGAAATTCCTCACGCTCGCCGCGGTTTACCGCAAGAACTCTGTGAGAGGCTATCTTCGACACGGGCTCGGAATAATCCGCATACATCTCGTACACGCCGAGGTCTTCTTGGTCACCCTTTGCAGAGAGGACCGCCTTTTTGAGGAAGGTCTCGCGCAAGGTCTTTCTCAGCGCCGCATCGTCGCTTATCATCTCGGCGATTATATCAGAAGCGCCCGCAAGCGCCGCCGCTACGTCGGGAACCTCCTCGGTTATATAAGCCTCCGCCATCTCGTCGGGAGTCTTAGAGTCCTTCGCTTGTTCGTAAATTCCAAGCGCAAGAGGCTCAAGCCCCTTTGCCTTTGCAACCGACGCTCTCGTCTTTCTCTTGGGACGGAAGGGACGGTATATATCGTCAAGTTCGGTCATCGTGAGCGCCGCGTCGAGTGCCGCCGAGATCTCATCGGTCATAGCGCCCTGCTCGGTGATGGTCTCGCGGATCTTTTCTCTGGTCGTCTCAAGATTTCTCAGATACTCGAGCCTGTCCGCAAGAGTACGGAGGACCTGGTCGTCAAGAGAGCCTGTGACCTCTTTTCTGTACCGCGCGATAAAGGGAATGGT
This sequence comes from Eubacteriales bacterium, assembly GCA_045586105.1. Classification (GTDB taxonomy): domain Bacteria; phylum Bacillota; class Clostridia; order Oscillospirales; family CAG-272; genus JAZMZS01. Next base: position 1,937 of record JAZMZS010000208.1, read on the forward strand.
GTTGCCCTCGTCAATAAGCTTGACGGCTCCCTCTACCTGCGTCACCTTTATGTTAAGTTCTTTTGCTAACGTACTGTTAATATCCATTGCTGTACCTCTTTTTCAAAACTTCGATAATTATACCACACAAAGAAGAAAAATGCAATAGAATGAAGTCGAGGAAATGATTAGTCAGTGTGAATAGTTGTAGTTAGTACACGTTCAGGTCGGGGAAAACCTTTTTCGAGAAAAGGTTTTCCCGGTACTGCCCTCATCGTACACAACAAAAGAGGAGCCCCGTCAAGAGACTCCTCAATTTGATTATTACAGATGATCATTCCAGCCCCGCGAGCTTCTTTATGAGTGCTATAATATCGCGGTTGTTGATCTTGCCGTCGTAGTTCATATCGATACGGGCGGTCTTACCGTTTACGCTCCAACCAGAAAGTACGCGTATGGCGAGGGTGATATCGCTGTTGGTGAGAACACCGTCTCCGTCAACGTCGCCCGAGGCGTAGAGGATCATTTCGTACTCATCGATACCACATCTCGTGCACACTCTCGTTTTGAAGCCGTCACCGTACTCATCGGGCTCGACGAGCATTTCCCATTCGGTGTGTGAGTGTCCGAGCGCGTCTTTTGCAACCTCGTTGCAGTACGAGCAAACTACAGCCTCTGTACATGTAGGCTCACACTCGTCCGCTGGCTTGTCAACCATTGCGCTTATCTGAATCTTATCACACGAGAGCTTGAAGTAGCCTGTATCGGAATTTTTCGATACGCTTCCGTCCTTTGAGTAGCTGATGGTAAGCTTATCTCCCGCTTTGAGCGACATATCGACCGCCGTCCAGGACACAACGCCTGATACCGTGTACAATGCTGTGCCGTTTTTCTTGATGATCAGCTTGTCATAATTCTGCTCACTCGATACGGAATACTCGAGCTTGACGGTGTAGTCATAAAGTGCAGTTATTGTGAACGTGGAGGAGGTGGAATGTGCTTTGTTTGTCGAGCTGTACACTCCGTCTGCGTAGGAGAAGGAATAGGTCGAATCGTTTGTGGTGGTGATAGGATCAGCAAACACATCCCAGCTCACCACGACTCTGTGTCCGAGTGCGGGGATGATTTCTGTTGATTCAATTCCGCAAATATCACATTTAGTAATTTTCGTGCCGTTTTTAGTGCACGTAGGTTCATTACCAACAGTAACATATTTGTGATAATAACGGGTTGCACCTGTAAGGTAGGTGTTGTTCGAGCCGATAGATATATCGTTCCACTCTTCATCTGTGCCGCAGTAGTATACAGTGCTAAGGCTCGTGCAGTATCTGAATGCATAACTGCCGATGCTTGTTACGCTGTAGGGGATAGTGATGCTCGTAAGGATCGTGCAGTTATTGAATGCATACTCGCCGATGCTTGTTACGCTGTTGCCGATACTGACGCTCGTAAGGCTCGTGCAGTTATTGAATGCATACTCGCCGATGCTTGACACACCCTCGCCGATGCTGACGCTCGTAAGGCTCGTGCAGACAGCGAATGCATAATTGCCGATGCTCGTTACGCTGTCGGGGATAGTGATACTCGTGAGGTTCGTGCAGCCAGCGAATGCTGAATTGCCGATGCTCGTCACACTGTCGGGTATGGTGATGTCTATAAGGTTGCTACAACCCCAAAACGCATAATCACCAATGCTCGTCACACTTCCGTCTGCTGGTATAACACTGTTTTTACACCCTACAATAAGCCTACTATCTTCAGTTTTGATGAGGCAATTCCCTATGCTATGGTATACGGCGTTATTGGAATCTATAGTGATGTTGGCGAGGCTACTGCAATAATTAAATGCAGACTTCCCGATACTTGTCAAACCACTACCGATATTGATGTTTGTTAGGCTTTCGCAATGGTAGAACGCGTCATCACCGATACTTATCACACTGTTTGGAATGATGATGCTTGTGAGGCTGGTGCATTTATAGAATGAATCCTTGCCAATATTCGTGACACACTCAGGGAGTCTAATATTCGTAAGACTCGAACAGTGTTCTAATGCTGCATCGCCAATGCTTTTACATATACTACCTTCATCAAATACTACTTCGTTTATTTTTGGTGAGGATGAACTATCATATGAGCGGAACAAATATGCTGGAAGATGCTTTACATCTTTACCTATTGTAACCTTGATTCCCTTTCCCGATAATCCGGCGTTATAAAAGACAGGGGCAGTAGAAGACATGTCAGATGCGTTTATAGCATTGTAGTAGATGCTCGTAAGGCTCGTGCAGTTATAGAATGCAGAATAGCCGATGCTTGTTACACCTTTTCCAATGCTAATATTCACAAGACTGCTGCAGTTAGCGAATGCATGGTAACCGATGGTTTTCACACTGTCAGGGATTGTAATGCTACTAAGATTAGAGCAATCGTAGAATGCATCCTCGCCGATGCTTGTTACGCTTTCGGGGATTATGATGTTTGTGAGACTGCTGCAGCGTGAGAAAGCAGCATATCCGATAATTTTTGTATTAGAATGGAGAGTAAATGAGGTCATATCAATATCGCTTGTTTCAATCAATACAACATAGGAATTGTTGGCGTTACCGAGATATTTCCCATTCAAATACGTATTATAATTAAAGTTATGGCAATTGGCGAATGCATGATAACCGATGGTTTTCACACTGTCAGGGATTGTAATACTACTAAGATTAGAGCAATCGTAGAATGCAGCCTCGCCGATGCTTGTTACACTATCTGGAATAGTTATACTCGTGAGACTATTGCTATATGAGAATGCATAATCACCTATCTTTTTCACACTACCATCATCAGGTATTATACTGCTGTTACATGTAGATATAAGCATTTCGGATGCAGTTTCTATTATGCAGTTGTTGCTGCTGTGATAGACTGCATTGTCTAAATCTACACTAATACTTACTAGACTGTTACAACTGGCAAAAACAGCATTACCAATATTAATAACACTATAAGGGATGCTGATGCTCGTCAAATTATCACAATCATAGAATGCATACTCTCCGATGCTCGTTACGCTGTCGGGGATGTCGACGCTCGTAAGGCTCGTGCAGTGAGAGAATGCATCCTCGCCGATGCTTGTTACACCCTCGGGAATGGTGACGCTCGTAAGGCTCGTGCAGTTATAGAATACATACTCGCCGATGCTCGTCACACCCTCGGGTATGTTGACGCTCGTAAGCTTCGAGCAGTAAGCGAATGCCCAATTGCCGATGCTCGTTACACTGTCGCAAATGGTGATGCTCGTAAGGCTCGTGCAGTCACGGAATGCACCATAGCCGATGCTTGTTACGCTGTTGCCGATACTGATGCTCGTAAGGCTCGTGCAGTTACGGAATGCATAATTGCCGATGCTTGTTACGCTGTCGGGGATGTCGATGCTCGTAAGGCTCGTGCAGTCACAGAATGCATCCTTGCCGATGCTTGTTACGCTGTTGC
>JAZMZS010000209.1:0-11569 GCA_045586105.1 Eubacteriales bacterium
ATAAAGTGTAATAAAAAGGAGATTTATATATGAAAGCAACAGGTATAGTTAGGCGTATAGACGATCTCGGAAGAGTTGTTATCCCGAAAGAAATTCGCCGCACGATGAGGATAAGAGAGGGCGATCCTCTTGAGATATATACCGACAGAGAGGGTGAGGTCATATTCAAGAAATACTCTCCGATAGGGGAGCTGTCGGCGTTTGCCGCGCAATATGCGGAAGCAATGTACAAGACCTGCGGTCTTGCCGTGATCATATGCGACAGAGATGCAGTCATCGCCTGTGCGGGGGTACCGAAGAAGGAATATCTTGAAAAGAACATCTCGGAGGAGCTGGAACAGGTGATGTCGGGCAGAAGCTTGTATGTGGCAAGTGAGGACGACGTTTCGGCAACTCACGACGGGGGAAGCTACTACGTCGGATGCGCTATGCCGATAATAAACGAAGGGGACGTCATCGGTTGCGTTGCCGCGCTTCATTCGGGCGGAGGTGCCTGCGGTGAGGTCGAGCAGAAGCTTATCAGCACGGCGGCAAGCTTTCTCGGTAAGCAAATGGAAAGCTGAGATCGGGAATATAAAAACAAGTGCGGTCATTGTATCGGCACTTGTTTTTTCTGCTTAGGAATTTACGTGCTTTGATTGCACAAAGCGCCCCTCCGCCCTGTCATTCTTGAGGGAGGGCTTGCCCGATCGAAGAACCTGAGGGCGAGTAGAAAGAGACGATACTATTACATCACGCTTAGATCCTTCACTGTGAACCCCAAAACGATGCAAGCATCATTTGGAGAACCCCGGCGGTCGCGCCTCTCTCGAGAATGACAGCGGGGTTGGAACGTTAAGCATAGCGGGCAGGGCAAGGTGGCGCTTTCTTGTTTTGAAAATATAGATATTGCAAAAACGCAATACTTATGTTATAATACTATAATACAATAGACGAAGTAACAAAGGACGTACCGATGTTAAAAGAATATCTTGAATGCGGAAAGATCATAAACACCCACGGAGTTATAGGCGAGGTCAAGGTCGAGTGCTACTGCGACAGCCCTGAGGTTCTTGCTTCTTTAAAGAAGGTATATATAAAAAAGGGCAGCCGATACGAGGCGGCGGACGTCGGCAGGGCGTTCGTGTCAAAGAACGCGGCAGTAATGCGCCTTTCGAGCGTCAAGGACATGGACGAGGCGCAGAGAATGCGCGGCACGGTCCTTTACGCGGCACGCGGGGATGTTCCGATAGACGAGGGTGCGTATTTTATAGCCGATCTTATTGGGCTTGACGTTATTGATGCGGATTCGGGACGCGTGTACGGACAGATCACCGAGGTCATCAACCGGGGAGCGCAGGATATCTACGTTATAAAGACCAAAACGGGAGAGGTACTGTTTCCCGCAGTCGGAGAATTTGTCGATTCGGTAGACGTGGAAAAGGCAGTATATATAAGACCTATCGAGGGGATGTTTGAAGATGAGATTTGACATAATGACCCTCTTTCCGGAGCTTGTCGAGACGGTGCTCAGCGAGAGTGTCATCGGCAGAGCGAGACAAAGCGGCGCTATAGAGGTACACACGCACAACATCCGCGACTATTCGAAGGACAAGCACCGCAGAGTTGACGATACACCTTACGGCGGCGGCAAGGGAATGCTTATGATGGCTCCACCGATCTACGATTGCTACGAGGCAATTCTTGGAATGCAGAAAGCACCCGACGCCTCGAGGAGAGTAATATATATGTCTCCGAAGGGCAGGGTGCTTGACCAGAGCACCGCCAAGCGCCTTTCGGAATACGATAATATCATAATTCTTTGTGGGCATTACGAGGGCGTAGATCAGAGGATAATCGACGAGATCGTCGACGAGGAGCTGTCGATCGGAGATTACGTGCTTACGGGCGGAGAGATACCCGCTTGCGTGGTGGTCGACTGCGTTGCACGCCTATGCGACGGAGTGCTGTCCGATCCCGAGTGCTTTGAGAAGGAGAGCTTTTCTGACGGAATGCTCGAATATCCGCAGTACACCAGACCCTATGAGTTCAGAGGCAGGGTAGTGCCCGACGTTCTTTTGTCGGGGCATCATATGAATATAGACAAATGGCGCGAGGAGCAGGCGCGGGAGATCACTCTTGAGAGACGCCCCGAGCTTCTTGCAGGTGACGATAATAAATAGATCAGAAACAAGAAAGGAGAGACCGCATGAGCAGAAAGCGAAGAGCTTCGGGACACAAGACAAAAACGAAAGCGCAAAGAGCAAGTCTTATCGCTCTGTCCCTGCGCTCTCTCGGAGATAAGGTCCGGTCTGCGGTCGCGCGCAGCTTTATCGGCGGTGTTTTTACCTCCTACACGAGCGCCAACGAGACCTTCAAAAGCAGCGTTCTGTGCGGAGCGGCGCAGAGAATTGCCGATTCTCAGAACGTTTCAAGGATCCGCAGGGCGGGCTCTGCATTGTTTGACCGCAGCTATGTAAAAAACAAGGTCCTTTCCCTTACACGTGCAATGAGGCACTGCACGATGCACTTCTACGGTGTGCTGATGACATCGTTTTCGATGTACGTGCTTCTTATGTACCTGATCAGAAAATACGGAATGTTCCACACCGCCTCCCCCTCATACCTTGCGGTAAGTGCGGCGGTTGCGCTTGTAGGCTTTCCTCTGCTTTTTGATAAGGAAAACACCCTTGGCTCGGCATTGCTCCGAAGCAGGTTCTTCTCATGGCTGCTTTTTGACTTTTTCGGGCTGAGATATGAGGCGTTCAGGGATTCTGCGCCTCCGATAAAAAAGACGAGCATAGCGTTCATTCTCGGCATGGTCACGGGCGGGCTCACCTTTGTTATTCCGCCGCTCAGGATCCTGGCGGCAGCGGGGCTTTTGCTGTATCTTTACCTTGCGCTTGTATCACCCGAGGCGGGATTTTTGCTATGTCTGTTCTTCTTGCCGTTCCTTTCGTTGCTTGAGCATCCTACAACTGTGCTGTGTGTTCTTGTGATATGTGTTCTGGCGGGCTTCTTTATCAAGCTGTTCAGACACAAGAGAGTGCTCAGATTCGGTGTGTTCGAGGGAACTCTGCTGTTGTTTATGTTTATGGTGCTTTTCGGAGGAACAAGAAACGCCGCCATGACTCTCAGTGACGAGATGCCCGTTATGCTTGTGCTGATGATGGGAACTCTTGCCGCCGCAAATCTTCTCAGAACGAAGGAAATGATAATTCATGCTCTTGAGGCATTTTCACTTCCGTGTATCATCAGCGCCGTTGCGGGTATTGTAGAATATTTACTCGGAATGGCAAAGCTCGATTGGCTGGATGTCGAAATGTTTTCGGGGATCAGCGGCAGAGCGGTTTCCTTTTTCGAGAACCCGAACGTGCTCGGCACGTACTTCTGTCTCGGTGCTCCGCTCGTCCTTGCACTTGTCAGCGTGTCGAGAGACAGAGCAAAGGGGCGCTGGTTTATCGGCTTTTGCTTTATTATAGCATGCTCGGTGCTCACCTGGTCGCGCGGCGCATGGATCGGAATTGCCGTTTCTGTTATACTCATGCTGATCTGTATGAGAAAAACACTCAGCGTTGTACTCGGTACGGCTATTTTGACTGCCTTCTCGGGATACTTGATCCCGTCGGCTGTGCTCGAGAGAGTGTACAGCATCGGAAACACTGCGGATTCCTCCACAATGTACAGGCTCAATATCTGGCGCGGCTGCGCTGATATGGCGCGTGAATTGGGAATTGCGGGAATAGGCGTCGGGGATGAGGCTTTTATGCGAATGTATCCGAAATACGCCGTTGCGGGAGCTGAGACCGCATATCACGCCCACAGCCTCTGGCTCGGAATATTGCTGATGCTCGGCGTTTGCGGAATGGCACTCTTCGTTGTGATGATGTTTTTCTTCTACCGCAGGTCGTTCTCTGTATGCTCGGATACCGGTGATAAGGATATCAGGCGCATCGTGGCAGCCTCGGCGAGCGGAGTGAGCGGACTTTTGGTTGCGGGCTTGTTTGACTACACCTGGTATAATTACAGAGTGTTGTTTGCTTATTTTGTTGTGATGGGATTTGTCTGTGCGTGCGATTTCGTATCGGCAGAGACAAAAGGAGGTTATCATGGCTGCGAATACTAAAAAGGGTAGATTCGGCTTTGCTGACGTGCTTATTCTTCTTCTTGTTGCCGCTCTTATAGGGGGCGGTGTCTGGATCTTCCTCAGCGGACGGATCTATGACGAAGGGAAAGAGGTAAATATCACGTACGAGGTGCGTCTGACCGAGGTGAGAAGTGAGCTTACCTCTCATGCCAACTACGGAGACAAGGTATATGATCCTGTGTACGGTGAGTACATAGGCGTTGTCGAGAAGGTCCGTACCGAGCAGTATACCGAGCAGGTGCTCGATAAGACCACCGGCAAGCTTGTAAACGCGGTAAAGGGCGGATACTATAATGTTTATATTACTGTGAGCGCCGTTGCCGAGTATAAGGAAAGCGCCTATTATTTAAGCGGGAGCGAGATCAGAGTAGGCGAGCGAGTATATCTGCGGCTGCCCGACTTTTGCGGAGAGGGCTTCTGCACGTCACTGTCACAAAGCACGGGAGGTGAATCCTGATGAAGGAAAAGAATACAGCCCCCAAAACCGAGAAAAAAGCACCTGCGAGAATGAATTCGGCAGACCTGATGATACTGATGCTGTGCATTGTATGTATCGTAGGAATGGTGCTGCGCTTCGGGGTGTTGGAAAAAATAGAGAATGAGGCAAACGCCGATGCGGCTGCTGTTACCGTGCTTATCGAGGGCGTAAGCTCGACGAGCAAGGATCTTCTTGCTTTGAGAGATAATGTGTATATCGGTGACGGCTCCCCGATAACGGGATCGGTCAGCAGTATACTCAGCGTTGCCCCGAGCCCTGTTTACGAATACGGGGATGACGGAAGCATCACTCAGATGAATTCGGTAAACGGAAAAGTGGATATACGTGCAGTGCTTTCGGTAAACGGCAGAATGAGCGAATCGGGATTCCTGCTTGAAGGCACCACCTATATTGCACCGAACATGACGCTGTCTCTCAAAACGGAAAAGCTGAGCGTTATCGCTACAGTAATTGATGTAACGGTCATGGAATAAGGCACGTTTTGATGAAAAAAGAGCAATAATCCCCTTCAAAATCAAAAAATCAACAAAAAGTATTGATTTTATAAAGTTGATTTGTTATAATGGGGTATCAAGTATTTTTATATTTACACGAATAGGAGCCAAGACCATGATTTCTCGCAACGTAACGATACAGAACAATGTAGGTCTGCATGCAAGACCGGCAACGTTTTTTATTCAGAAAGCAAATTCCTACAAGAGTTCTATATGGGTAGAACGTGACGATAGAAGAGTAAATGCAAAGAGCCTTCTCGGAGTTCTTTCGCTTGGCATAGTAAAGGGAATGACTATCACCCTTATTGCTGACGGACCCGACGAAGAGGCGGCTCTCAGCGGACTTTCCGCCCTTATCGATACCGGATTTACCGAGTAATACGAAAATATTGCGTCATTTGCGGCGTACATACAACGAACGGAACTGAGCGGTCATGTCGCATTCGGATGCGGCATGATCGCTCGATTTGTATTTTGCGTGAAGGAGGAAGGGAATATGACGACCGAGCAGAGGCTTGCCGCATTGCTGTCAAAGGCAAATGACCTTCCGATGTCAAGCGGCGTATATATCATGAAGGACAAAAACGGCAGGATCATATACGTAGGCAAATCAAAAAAACTGAAAAACAGAGTTACCTCCTACTTCAGAGGCGGACACAAGAATCTGAAAACACAGCGCATGGTGCTGAGCGTCCATGATTTTGACGTAATATTCGTAGACAGTGAGATAGAGGCGCTGACGCTCGAGAACACGCTGATAAAAAAACACACCCCGAGATATAATATCAAGCTGAAGGATGCAAAGTCTTATCCATATATCAAGGTCGATACGGATGCTTTGTATCCGAAGATCACGATGACAAGAAAAAGAGAGGCGGGAAAAGCAAAGTATTTCGGACCTTACACCGGTACTGCGGATGTGTACAGAATTATCGATATGCTCAACAAGACCCTGCGCCTCCCTTCATGCAAGAGAGAGTTTCCTCGCGACATAGGCAAGATGCGTCCCTGCATCTACAAGCAGATGAATACCTGCATTGCTCCCTGCACGGGAGAGGTTACTCCCGAGAAATACCGTGAGCATATCATGGGGGCTGTAGAGATACTCAGAGGGAATATTGCATCGGCAAAGGAAGCGTTGTTTTTGCAGATGCTTGCATATGCCGAGGAGGAGAATTTTGAGGCGGCGGCTATGTGCCGTGACAGCATTTCCTCGCTTGAAAAGATAAAGGATAAGCAAAAGGTCGTAGCATCGCCGGACGAGGAGTTTGACGTTATCGGTGTGTACGAGGGAGAGGTCGTAAGCTGCATTTCGGTGCTGAATGTAAGATCCGGCTCTCTTGTATCGAAGGAGGACTTTCTTATAGGAGCCGAAAAGGTGTTTTCGGAGGATACTGTTGTGACCTTTCTTGTCGATCATTACGCCGACAAGGAATATATGCCCGCATTGATACTGCTCGGAGCGGAGATCCACGCAGATGATATTGAAGCGCTCGAGGGGCTTTTCAGGGAGAAAACGGGCAGAAAATGCGAGTTCAGAATTCCCGAAAGGGGAGAAAAAGCAAAGCTTGCCGAAATGGCGTGCGAGAATGCGAGAGAGAAGGTGCGCTTAGAAACGGTCGCGGAGGTACAGACGAACAGTACTCTTGCAAAGCTTGCCTCCATGCTGTGCCTTGAAAGCTATCCCTCGAGGATCGAGGCGTACGATATATCAAACCTCGGCGCAGAGCATAAGACCTGCGGCATGATAGTTACCGAGGACGGGAAATTCAAAAAAGCAGATTACAGACAGTTCAGGATAAAGACGGTAGAGGGGACGGATGACTACGCCTCAATGCGAGAGGCTCTTGAAAGAAGGCTCGAGCATTTATCGGACATGGACGGAAGCTTTTCCCGTATGCCCGACCTGATCCTTCTTGACGGAGGCTCGGGACACGTAGGTGTGATAAGAGCGCTTATGGCGGAGCGGGGACTGGATATTCCCGTTTTCGGAATGGTAAAGGATGACCACCACAAAACACGCGCCCTTTGCACCGACGAATATGATATCTCCATCGCCCGCGAGCAGGATGTATTCAGGTTTATATACGGCATTCAGGAGGAGGTGCACCGCTTCTCGGTCAAGCGTATGGGAGATGCCAAGCGTAAAACGCTGAAGACATCTACTCTTACAAGGATCAAGGGCATAGGTGAGGCAAAGGCAAAGAAGCTTTTTGAACGCTTCGACAGCCTCGATCAGATCAAGGCAGCGACGGTAGAGGAGATTACCGCACGTGGATTTAGTGAGAGAGATGCGAAAGCGATAACGGAGTACTTTTCGCAAGGCAGTACCGATAATTAACGGAGGAAATATGAGAATAATCACAGGAATAGCGAAGGGAACAAAGCTTTATACGCTTGAAGGCGAGGAGGTAACCCGACCTACCGCCGAAAGAGCGAAGGAAGCGATCTTTTCGATGATTCAGTTTGAGATAGAGGGCAGACGTGTGCTCGATCTGTTTGCGGGCTCGGGTCAGCTCGGGCTTGAGGCTATGTCGAGAGGGGCGGCTTATGCTATGTTCGTCGATGCATCGAGAGATGCGATGGCGGTAGTGAAGAAGAACGCGGAGAAGACACGCTTCTTTTCGGAGTGCGGATATCTTGTCAGCGACTACAGAAGCTATCTCAGAAAGGCATCGGGCAGAGACAGGTTCGATATAGTGTTTCTTGATCCTCCCTACAAGTCGGAGATGCTGTGCGAGGCTCTGCTGAGACTGCACGAGGGTGAGATAATCAAGGACACGGGCTTTTGTGTGTGCGAGACGGACAATGAAACACTGATACTCGACAATGCCGAGGTCATGTCCAAGTACGAGATAATAAAGAATAGCGGTTACGGCAGAGTGAGGATCATGCTGCTCAGACCGATATACAGAAACGGAGGGACGGATAATGAGTAAGAAGATTGCCATGATAGCGGGCAGCTTTGATCCGGTCACTAAGGGGCACGAGAGAATGATACTTCGTGCGGCGGGAATGTTTGATGAGGTAATTGCGGTCATCTGTGAGAATTCCACGAAAAAATACATGTTCGGTCTCGAGGACAGGCTCAGAATGCTCAGGGCGGTCTGCGATAAGGTGCAAAACGCCCGTGCAGACGTGTGCTATGGGCTTGCGGCTGATTATGCGAGAGACAATGGGGTACGCTTTCTTGTCCGCGGAGCGAGGAACGGAAGCGACTTTGACTTCGAGATGCAGTACGCAAACATCAACAGACACATAGGTACCATCGATACCGTAATACTGCCATCCGAGGAGGAGTATCTGCATGTCAGCTCATCCTTTGCACGTGAGCTTGTCAAGTACGGCTCTGACCTCTCTGCGGCACTTCCCGAGGAGGTCATCGACATAATACTGACTATCCCGAGAGGGTAGTGCGCCTTTGTGGGATTTTTCCCCACCAAAATCATGTTTAAATAATAATAGAAGCGTTTGCGATCCTTTTTGCGGTTGCAAACGCTCTTTTTTTGCTTTTTAGAGGAGATTTCAGAAAAAAGTCGTAATTTAAGTGCGTTTTTTATAACAAAAGAAAAAAACACGTCGCTTTATACAAAAAAACTGTGAAAAATAATGAAAAAATTTTCTCAAACCTATTGATAAATTCAATTCTATGCATTATAATTATAGTTACATGGGGCAAAGTGGTGGAATAATTCACAAAAAAGGTTAGGAATGGAGGGAGAACAGCATGCAATTGGTCGGCGAATACTATCATACGCTTGATGCGAAGAACAGACTGTTCATTCCCGCCAAGCACAGAGAGGTCCTCGGTGAGACCTTTTACATCACAAGAAAAATGGGCGACAAGTGCCTTGCCATATATTCGTCTGAGGAATGGGAGAAGCTCTCGGCTAAGCTTACAGAGTTTCCCGATTCCGTAGTAAAATCACTAAAAAAATTCCTGTATTCAAAGACGATATCGGTTGCCCCCGATTCGCAGGGAAGAGTAATGCTCACCCCCGCGCTGATCGAGTATTCGGGGATCGACAAGAACGTGGCTGTCATCGGATGTGGAGATCATGCCCAGATATGGAGCGAGCAGGCATGGAAGGAAGACGAGCAGAATCTCGATACCGCCGAGATGCAGGAGCTTCTTATCAAGCTTGGTCTTTGATAAGCCTTATTGAATACAGAGGTTTTTGGTATGTCCGAAGAGTTCGTACACGTGTCCGTGCTGCTTGAAGAGGCAATCGACGGACTTGATATAAAAAAAGACGGAATATATATCGACTGTACCGCAGGGGGCGGTGGACACAGCATAGAGATACTGAAGGCGGGCGGAAGGCTCGTGTGCTTTGACCGTGACATGGATGCTATCTGTGCGGTGAAGAAGCGGCTTGCCGGATATGAAGACAGATATACCGCAGTCCATGCCAATTATGCAGATCTCGTTTCCGAGCTTGACAGGCTCGGGATCGATAAGATCGACGGAGCTATAATGGATCTCGGCGTTTCGTCTCACCAGCTTGATGAGGCAGAACGCGGCTTTTCGTATAACTCAGATGCCAGACTCGATATGAGAATGGACAGAGAGGCGCCGCTCTCGGCATACGAGGTCGTAAACGAATACAGCGAGAGCGAGCTTGCAAGAATAATCTTCGAGTACGGAGAGGAGCGCTTCTCGAGAAAGATCGCGCAAAGAATAGCGGCAAAAAGAGAACAGAAGCCGATAGAAACGACACTCGAGCTTGCAGAGATAATACGCGCTGCGATCCCGAATGCACAAAAGGCGGACGGACATCCTGCCAAGAGGACGTTTCAGGCAATAAGGATAGAGGTAAACTCGGAGCTGTCTATCATCGCTCCGACGATAAGAGCAATAACCGACAGACTGAACGAGGGCGGACGGATATCGATCATAACCTTTCATTCGCTTGAGGACAGAGCGGTTAAGACCGCATACAACGAGCTTGCATCGGGATGCACCTGCCCTAAGGATTTTCCCGTTTGCGTATGCAATAACAAACCAAAGCTGAAAATAATCAACAAGAAGCCGATCCTGCCGAGCGAAAGGGAGCTTGAGGTCAATCCCCGCTCGCACAGCGCAAAGCTGAGAGTAGCACAGAGGATCTGAGAGATAACACCAAGAAGCAAGGAGAACTGCAGAAATGACCGGATATGCACAGATGAACGCTACACCGACAAATCAACTCGGCCGCAGACTTCAGAGCAAATTTTATGAGCAGGGTTACGGAACGCTCGCGGAGAAGACGAGAGCGAGAGTTCTTGTAGACAGGGCGGAGCAGAAGAGAAACATGCCCGCACCGAAAAAGAATACAAGAGGCTCCGTGAAGCCCGCAACGCGCGAGCAGCGGGTCAAGGATGCTATATCCAAGACGAACGGCAGACGGATAGAGGTAAAGACCCTTGAGGTTAAGCAGACCCCGAAGAGCTATCGTAAGAGAACGCCGTTTCCTCTCGCCGCTGTCTTTATGACACTGGTGCTCGGAATGGTGCTTGCGTTTGTGGTCCATTCCTCGGTAAGAATAAACGAGGCGAACTCGGCGCTGTCCGATCTGCAGGCAGGCATCGCTTTGCAGAATGCAGAGCTCAGAGCTCTCGAGCTTGAGATAGAGACCAAAAATGACCTCAGAGTGATTGAGGATATTGCGGTCAATCAGCTCGGAATGACAAAAAAGGAAAACATTACAAAAGAGTACATATCACTTTGCGAGGAGGATAACGTAGTTCTCGAAAAAGACATAGAAGAGGAAAAAGAAAACGGAAGCCTTCTCAGTGCATTCTCTGATAGATTCGCGGCTCTCGCGGAATACTTCAAGTGATCGAACAATATACATTTAGAGAGAAAAAGAGTGATAGTCTGAACACAGAGTAAACCTGAGGGGCGTGATCATACAGTGGCGCAGAAAACAATGTTGACAAAGCTTGCAAGACGCGGCTTGTTTGTGGTCTGCGCCTTTGGCATTGCTATGGCAATGCTCATAGGCGTACTTTTTAAGATGCAGATACTCGGATATGAGCAGTATCAGCAGGATGTAATAGACAATCTGACGGTCGAAACGACCGAGGTGGCTGACAGGGGGAAGATATACGATTCGAACATGAACCTGCTCGCTACGAATACAACCGCATACAGGATCTTCATCTCTCCCAAGGATATCCAGAGCAGCATGTACACGGGAATGATAAAAGAATCGCTGAACCGTGCATACCTCGGAAGCTCGGTCAGCGCATCCGAGACGAGCAGACGCGAGGATGAGGTGATCGCAGAGGGGCTTTCTTCCATTCTTGGAGTAGATTATGATCTCATAATGGAAAAAGCGGCAAAAAAGAACAGACGAGACGAGACGATAAAGACAAATGTGGATACAAAAACCGCCGAGCTTGTCCGTGAGTTCATTGCCGAGCATGGCTTTACGAGAGAGATACACGTAAGTGCGCTGTCGCTCA
>JAZMZS010000210.1:0-7921 GCA_045586105.1 Eubacteriales bacterium
GCGAGCCCGCTCGCTGAGAAATAGTCAGCCGAGAACCTGCAAGCTCGCATGCGAGCTTACAGAACCTCGGGCGCTTACTTCAGATCGAGCGCGTCTCGGTTTTCGGTTACGTATGCAAATACGCGCCCTCAACCTTGCGCTCCATTCTTCGTCTGACGAAAAATCTGCGTCGCGAGGAACCTCGCTTGCATATTTTCCGTCACCGCTCAGACATGCATACGCGAGCCTGCTCGCGTATGCATATCTTGCCGAGAACCTGCAAGCCCGCAAGCGAGCTTACAGAACCTCGGGCGCTTACTTCAGATCGAGCGCGTCTCGGTTTTCGGTTACGTATGCAAATACGCGCCCTCAACCTTGCGCTCCGATCTTCGTCTGACGAAAAATCTGCGTCGCGAGGGAGCGAAGCGCGGCTGGGGTTCCCCAAATGATGCTTGCATCGTTTGGGGGTTCGCAGCGAAGGATCTGAGGGCGAGTAGTTTGAAACGTTACTATGTCTTCCCGCTCAGATTCTTTGCTCACTGCGTTTTGCTCAAGAATGACAGTGGGGCTGTGACTATGAATGAAACGAACCCCCTGCGTAGCAGAGTGCCGTCAGGCGCATTCTTGTCTAACAGAAATTGCGTACAGGTTCGTCAGATTTACCATCTCGACTGTCATCGTCGAGGAAATGAAGCAACCCAATGCTCTGAATCGGAGTGAAAAAAACGCTTCTGTTTATTCCCGATTGTATTCTTCGCCGCCCAAAGCCTCATCGATATCGACAGCGGGGTTGGAGCGCAGCAGAGTGCCGTAAAGCGCCTTCGTGTCGCGTACGATCGAGAAGGGAATTGTTTGGTTCTCTGATATTTTCTTCTTTTTAATTTATTTTATTGCGTTTAATTTTCTGTATTTTTCTTAATAATTTTGTATTTGCTATTTACTTTTTTTGTACATGATGTTAAAATATAGAAAATAGAGAGGTATTCTCGATTATTTTTTTAAAAGGAGTTTTCACAATGAAAAAAGATCTAAGATCTATTGTGGCATTGGTACTGAGCGTTTTGCTTTCGGTTCCTTTTTCCACAATGGCAAGCGCGGCATTGACACTTCCCGAAATGCCGACTTCCTCGGGCACAAACGTCGTATATACGGCGTACAATGAGGCTTATGATGCGGCAGGGACCAAGTATCTCGCTGCCACAACTAATCAGGGTACGGGAATTACCGACCTTTACAAAACAAGTGCCTTTTCCTATTGGCTTGGCCTTTTTGATGCCGATAACGGCAAACTTAAGGACGGCGGAACCTTTGTTATCGCAGGAAAGGCTCTTGTTCCGATTACAGCCGCGAACTGGAATAATCATGGTACTATTCCGGCTACAACAAATCCTATAGTTTTTACAGCCAAGGATCCTGTTACCGGTTACAGCTACATATCAAGAAATGATGACGGATCTCTTCTTTATATGACCTCGACCGGCGGAAACGCAGGACAGTACGGCATGTTTATGATCGACCCTCTTAATACTCTTACTTTTGAGGGAGACGTAATATTCAAGGATACCGTATTTCTTAACCGTCAGAATGCTTCCTCTGCTGCCTCCAATGCACCTGCTGTTATTGATGTCAAGAGTAAGATGGTTGTGGAGAGCTCCGTTGAGTTCGCCGAGATGACAGGCGGTGTCATGTACCACGTGAACGTCAATGAAGGTGCTTATCTTTATCTTGATGCTCTCGGCTTCGATAAATACACCGGTAAGGGTGTGATCGTTGTCGGTGACGAGATAAAAAATACTGTCACCTCTGATACTTTTACCGGATTTGAAGGAAAGATAGTAGACAGCACCGGAAAGGCTCTCTTTCTTGGCGAGCCTACCGCAACGTCTGATAAGACTATTTTCATTTCCTTTGACAGCACCGTTCGCGCAGGCATCGAGGGTGTCAGTGCAACAGTTGACGGCGGTGATTCGGCTACTAACCCCTACCACATAAAATCAGGACTTTGGGTGCCGTTATTTACCGACGGAAAAGCAAAGGACGGCGGAACGATAGTAATCGTCGGAAAGGGCTATATGGGCGGAAGCTTCGCAATACCCGCCACGATTGATCCTGTCGTATTTACCGGCGTCCATGATGGCGTTGATTATGCATCTTACACCGCTGAAGGCAGCTACGATTGCAGCGGAACGACCGGACAGTTCGGAAGCCTTCTGATCAACGGAGGTGTTACGCTGACCATCGACGGAACTGTTATTCTTGATAATACCACTGTATTTAACCGCTCAAGCAAGACAGGAACGATCGCTGTCAACGGTAAGCTTGTTGTAAAGGATAACGTAGGCTTTGCAACCCTTACTGCCGGCAAGGAGCATTTGCTTAACGTTGGTGAAAACGGTATCGTCTATCTTCATGCTGCCGGCTTCGGCGGTTACTCGGGAACCGGTACTATCGTTGTCGGTGATGAGATCATAGCTTCCGTTACCGAAGATACCTTTGCAGGCTTCGAGGGTAAGATCGTCAACGAATACGGTCAGGAGCTTTTTGTGAAAGAGCCCGAGGATACAACCACTCCCGAGGATACTACATCTCCCGAGGATACTACATCTCCCGAGGATACCACTGCTCCCGAGGATACTACTGCTCCTGAGGTTCCCGATACTCCCGTTGAGCCTACCGTTCCTCAGAGACCTACGGCTGCAGGAACCGATAAGATATATATTTCCTACGCTGCATCGAACAGCAACGGTACTGCGGCAACCGCTACCGGAGGTAACTCGGCATCTAACGCTTACCAGACAGGACAGACAAACGGCTGGACTAAGCTTCTCGGAGCATCAGGAGCAGCTACGACCGTTCTTGGTAATGCGAATTTCACCGGCGGCGGAACTATAGTTGTCGTTGGTAAGGGTGCGATACTCGGCGGCAATTTCACAATTCCCGCAACTACAGATACGCTCGTTATCACCGCAAAGGATGGCGAGACCAGCTATATTTCCAGGAAAGAAGACGGCACTCCCGACACTTCCGCTCAGCTCGGAATGTTTATGACCGATCCGACATGGACGCTTACCTTCGAGGGTAACGTGATCTTCAGAGATATTGTCCTCATTAACCGTCAGGCTGCATCTTCTCTTGCAAGCAAGACTCCTACTATCTATAATGTAAAGGGTAATTTTGTCATTGAAGATACTGTTGAGTTTGCGGCTGTTGCTGAGGGTGGATATTACATACTCAACGTCGAAGAGAGCGGATGTGCATTTATAGACAAGCTTGGATTCGGTAAGTATACAGGTACAGGTACCGTAGTCATCGGTGATGCTATTCTCGATACTGTTACCGAGGATATGTTCGCAGGATTTGAGGGACGTATAATCGACAAGAACGGCAACGAGGTATTTGCAGAGCCCGAGACCCCCGACGTTCCCGACGAGCCTGTTACCGTTCCCGAAAAGCCCACCGCTAACGGAACCGATAAGATCTATATTACATACAACACTACTAACTCCAATGGCACTGCAGGTACGGCTAACGGCGGTAATGCTATTGATAATGCATACCTTACTTCAAAGAGCACCTGGACTGATCTTCTCAGCACAAGCGGTGCCGCAACCACGGTTGAAGGAAAAACCAATTTCACAGCCGGCGGTACGATCGTATTAGTAGGTAAGGGCTATATAGGTACGTCCTTTGTATTCCCCGCAACCACTAACACTCTTGTAATTACCGCAAAAGACGGTGATGTAAGCTATACTTCGAGAAACGAAGACGGCACTCCCGACACAGCAACTCAGTTCGGTATGTTTATGACAAATCCCAGCACTACTGTAAGCTTCTCGGGTAACGTCATATTCAGAGACATAGTGATCCTCAACCGTCAGGACGCTTCAACTCTTGCTACTAAGGTTCCCACTATATACAACGTAAAGGGTAACCTTGTTATCGAGGATACCGTTGAGTTTGCAACCCTTAATGGCGGTGAGTATGTGCTCAACGTCGAAGAGGGCGGTTGTGTATTCCTTAACTCAGCAGGCTTTGGCAAGTACACGGGTAACGGAATGCTCGTTCTCGGTGAAAACGCTATCTCTCAGCTTTCTAAGGCTGACCTTTCCGATTTCGAGGGAACCGTTGTTGATGAGAATGGTAATACAGTCGATCTTTATCCCGGAACTCAGCCCGATGCGAGTGCGGATAAGAATATTTATGTATCTCATGACAGCCAGAACGGGGCAGGGTTGACCTATACTCCTACATACACGGGCGGCGACTCTCTTGCAGAGCCTCTCAAGACCGACGGAGACTGGGCTAACACCGTGCTTTACACCAAGGCTGCAAACGGCGCCAAGATCGTGATCGTCGGTAAGTTCTATTCACACCATAACCATGTATTCCCCGCAACTACCGCACCTATCGTTATCACGGGTGTTGACGGCGAGACCAGCTACATCTCCCGAGATGCGGACGGAAATCTCGTATATATGAATGCCGCCGGAGGTAACGAAGGACAGTTCGGTATGTTTATCGTAAGAAACGGCCACAGCGTGACCTTTGATGGCGAAGTGGTATTCGATAATGTCGTTCTTCTCAGCCGTGTCGGAAAGACACATACCGAGGCAGACATTCCCGCCATTATCGTTAATAAGAGCATGACTGTCACGAGCACCGTTGAGTTTGCGGAGATGCTCGGAGAGGTCGGCTACAAGGTCGTAGTAAATGAGGGTGCATTCCTCTATCTCAACTCTATCGGATTTGATAAGTATGAGGGCACCGGAACTATCGTTGTCGGTGACGGAATTATCGATAGTGTTAATGCTCAGATGTTCGATGGATTTGACGGACGTATCGTTGACAAGCTCGGTAATGACGTATTTACCGACGAGGAGGCAACGCTCACCGGTACCACGGGTGATTGTCAGTACGAGTATAACTGGCTGACCGGAGTTCTTAAGATCACCGGTAACGGCTCGCCTGCAGGTCTGTGGCGTGCGCGTTATGCAAATGAGATCATTTTCGAGGAAGGCGTTACCGCTATCCCCACCTCATTCTGTCTCAACAATACAAATCTTAAGTCTGTTACGCTTGCATCCACGATCAAGGTGATTGATCAGTATGCATTCCAGGGCACGTCTAACCTTACCACTGTTAACATTCCCGAGAACAGCCAGCTTGAGAGCATAGGCTTCAAGGCGTTCCTCTTCTCCGGAATCAGATCTGTTGATTTCAACGATAATCTCAAGAGTGTTGCAGGCTACGCATTCAGAGACTGCCATTATCTTGCTACCGTTGATCTCGGAACCAAGCTCGAGACTCTCGGCGAGTATGCCTTTGCACGTAACTTTGCATTGACCTCGATCACCTATGACGGAACCTTCACGACCCTTGCTGACAGCATATTCCTTCAGTGCGGTGTTATCGAGAGCATTGTTATTCCCGAGACCGTAACCGTTATCGGAAACAAGGCGTTCATGAACGCAACGAGACTTGCTTCGGTCGATTTCCCCGAGAACCTTACTACTATCAGCACCGATGCCTTCAAGGCTTCGGGTATTGCAGGAAATGTTACGCTTCCCACTACTGTAACAACGATCGGCGACAAGGCATTCTATGAGTGTGCTTCGCTTACCGGAATAGCTCTTCCCGATGCACTTACATCTATTGGCGGCTACTGCTTCTTCTCGACCGGACTTACCTCTATAGAGATCCCCGCACAGATCACCGAGATCCCTGTCAAGGCCTTCGATCACTGTGCTTCTCTTGCAACGGTAACCTTCAAGGGCGAGCTTACTGCTATCGGCAACTATGCGTTTGCAGAATCCGGCATTACCTCGTTTGTAATTCCCGAGACCTGCATGACGCTCGGCACCGGTATCTTCTATAACTGTGACAGCCTTGTTAGTGTTGATATCCAGGCACCTCTTAAGGCTATCAGCTACAAGATGTTCTACGATTGCGGCGCACTTGTGAGCGCTGACATTCCCGCAACCGTAACAAGCATACGTCCTTATGCTTATTACTGCTGTACGTCTCTTGCCGATATCGAGATCCCCGCAGGACTTAAGTACCTCTACAACCACGCTTTCGCAGGCACTGCTAAGCTTAAGGTAGACGTAGTACTTCCCGGAACACTTCTCACACCTCCTGCAGAGAACCTTGACAAGGTCATCACCGATCTTGGCGAGAACGTCAGATACAACGGATCTGTAGGCTACTACTGCTTCAAGGATTCCGGAATTACCGGTGTGAGCTTCGGTGAAGGCATTGAGTCTATCGCATATGCAGCATTCTATAACTGCAGAAGCCTGACGGCAGACACCATCGTGATTCCTGCCTCCTGTACAGCTATCGGCGGAAAGGCATTTGCAAATACTCCCGTGCTTGACGTTTATATTCCCGCTACCGTTACGGAAATTGATGCGCTTGCATTCTACCGTAAGCAGGATACCTCCGGAAACAAGATAGATTCTATGATCTACATTCATACCGAGGAATCTGCAACAGCTGTGATCGAGTGGGCGGCTAATAACACCAATGAGGTAGTATGCGTGACCGATTATTCTCCCGAGGCTCCCGCAGTAAGTGTACCTTCTTCGTATAACAAGCAGTTTGATGCAAACGGAACTACCGGAAGATACAACTACTGTCCTTCCATCATGCAGGTGGATGACAACACAATGTACATCTACTACTGTACCAACAAAACTGCATACAACGTTACCGACTATGTAGGCTGCAGAAAAGCTACAAAGGGTACAGACGGCACTTGGACCTGGTCTTCCGAGACGATAGTGCTCTCTCCTACAGCAAACACCTGGGACAGCCGCCACGTCTGCGACCCCTCGGTCGTTAAGGGTGACTTCACCTACAACGGTGAGCAGTACTCCTATCTTATGGCTTATCTCGGATGTGTTACATCCGATAACCAGGAGAACGAGATCGGTATTGCTGTTGCAAAGTCTCCCGAAGGACCCTTTGTAAAGGTCGGCACCGATGCCTTCATCGGATTTGAGAGAGATACCACAGTCGATCAGAGCATATTCCAGTGGGGCGTAGGACAGCCGAGCCTTATAAACATCAACAGAGGATCCGAGATCATGTTCTTCTACACCAGAGGCGCTGCGACCGGCACGCATACCGTAGTTGAAAAGTGGGATCTTTCGAATCTTAACAGCCCTGTTAAGATGACCGAATCGGTTACTCTTTCCGAGAGCGGACTTAAGACACTCACAGGAAAGTCGGATATTCTCAATAATGCAGATTTTGTATATGATGCAGCTGCAAAGCGCTTCTATGCAAGCTCGGATTGCCATCCTAACCCCTCCGATACACCTAACTTCATCTCCTCTGATTTCAGAGTGACCTATTTCAACGAGCCCTCCGATTACTCGAGCTTCACATGGAGGGAGCTGTGTACGATAGGAGCGGATGAGACAGGATATGCGAGAAATCATAACACGGGTATACTTCGCGATGCATACGGTCATTTAGCTAATGACTACATCAGCGTATATTACACGATATCTGTAACCGGCGACAACAGCCTCTGGTCCTACAGAATTTATGATTTCCATACCCCCAAAGCATAATTATTATAAGCAAAGCCCTCGCTTCTTTGATCGGAAGCGAGGGCTTCTTTTTGCAAATTGTCTTGTAATTTCATAACGAATGTTATATAATATCTTTATTATGAATTGTTGTGGTGTGTAAATGATACTGATAATTGCAGAAAAGCCGAGCCTTGCCAGGAATATTTCATCGGCGATCGGTCAGATGGCAAAGCATTCGGGCTATTTCGAAGGTAATAATTACATAGTGACCTGGGCGTTCGGCCATCTTTTTTCTCTGTGCGACATAGAGGAATACTCAGGAGAGGTAACAGAGCGGGTAAAATGGACGATGGACAATCTTCCGTTCTTTCCGGAAAAATTCAGATACAAGCTCCGTCCCG
>JAZMZS010000211.1:0-54983 GCA_045586105.1 Eubacteriales bacterium
TCCCATTCCCGTCAAGACGGCGATGCACCTCATGGGCAGATGCGCGATCGATATGCGTGCTCCTCTCTGCGAGATGGAGGATGCTAACCGTGCTGCTCTTGAGGCCGTTCTCAAGAAGCACGCAATAATCTGATAAACGCGGGTATATCGTATGAACACAAGAATTATTCTGTCCGGCGCTTGCGGAAGAATGGGCAAGGCAGTCTCCGAGGCTGTCGAACTCTCGGGTAACTGCGAGATAGTCGCGGGAGTTGACGTAATTAAAGACGCTTCTCTTCCCTATCCCGTTTACGCAAGCTTTGACCAAATAAAAGAAGAAGCCGACGTTATCGTTGACTTCTCACATCACAGCGCACTCGGCTCCGTGCTCGATTACGCAAAAGCTCACAAGCTCCCCGCGGTGATCGCAACCACGGGACACAACGAGGACGAGTGCGCGAACATGGAACAGGCGGCAGGGGAGATCCCCGTTTTCTATTCACGCAATATGTCTATCGGCATAAACCTTATGATCGCTCTTGCAAAGAAGGCAGCCGCCGTTCTCGGTGATTCCTTCGATATAGAGATAGTTGAGGAGCATCATTCAAAGAAGCTTGACGCTCCCTCGGGAACCGCTCTTATGCTTGCCGACGCTATTAAGGACACGCTCGACGGAGGCTGCGAGTACGTCTACGACAGACACCTTGAGCGCCGTGAAAGAGCGAAGGGCGAGATCGGCATTCATTCGGTACGCGGAGGCAGTATCGTTGGAGAGCACGAAGTCATTTTTGCAGGAAAGGACGAGGTCGTGCGCATCCATCACTCGGCATTCTCCCGCGAGGTATTTGCAAAAGGCGCACTTTCCGCCGCAAAATATCTCGTAGGCAAGACTGCAGGCTTCTACAACATGGAGAATATGCTCGGTTAAGCCGAACGTGGCTTGTATAAGCATTTCAAAAATATGCAATTAAGTCCGAGCTGACAGGTAATGTTAGCTCGGACTTCTTCATAAAGGTATTTATTAACAACAGAGACTAATTCTATGGCTCGAATAATAGACACAGAAAAGAAAAATCTCATAGGCGGCAATCTAAAAAGAATACGCACAGACTTAAAAACGAGCCGGCAACAACTCTCAAACAAGCTTGAACTCGAAGGCGTGTACGTCTGCCGTGGCTCAATTTCTCGTATCGAAGATTACTCGCGCACTGTAACCGACATAGAGCTGTTCAGCATAGCAAAGGTTCTCGGAGTAGAGCTGACCGAGCTATTTGATAAATAATTCGATTTAAGCAAAGAGGCTGTAAAAACACAAGTTAATGTGCTTTTACAGCCTTATATTTATCTTTTGTACAGAATTTTCATATCGCCGTCTACAAATCCGACCCCAACAGCTTCTTTGGATTTCAACAACTTTGCATACTTTCCAAGTATCAGATACTGTTTTAATTCTTTTTCCATATACCCGAAAGCTTCTTCCCACTCACATTCCATATGCCACACATACAAATTCTCCCTTGAGCCGAAATCGGTGACCTCATCACAAGCCCAATCCTCATCCTCGGGATCAAACGAACCGGTACCGACCAATTCCATCGACCAGTTATTGTCCGACTCATCATATAGATTAAAAGAAAGAGCAACAACGTCATACGAAATGTCATTGGTATCAAAAATATTATCTATCCAACAAGCTATCTCGCCATTCATATTGTCTTGTCGCTTGTTTTTAAATATCTTACCGATCAGATCTGTTAAGACCGCCATGGTTTTTTCTCCTTTAAAAACACAACTTCTTAGTTCAAGACAATTATACACACGCCCTGACAAATTGTCAACATCATCTTACAAAGGAGATAAACCATTCTCACAACGCATACGCCAGTATCGCATAAGCGTGTATCACGCACGCGATATCAACGAGTATATGAAAAACGGTGTGGTATACGCTCTTTTTCTTTCCGACACCGTAAAGCACGGCTCCCGCGGTATAGATCACGCCGCCGATAAGGATATAGAGCATTCCGAGACCCATGCTGAGAACGGCAGGCTTCGCCGCAAATATGACAAACCACCCCATTCCGATATAACAGATCATGGTAAGCCTTGCATACCTTTTGTGGTCTATCGAGGCTATGACCGCACCGAATACGGCAAGCCCCCATTCGCACCCGAAGACTATCCACGCGACTACGGGATAGTTCACTCTGACCGAAGAAAGAAGTATCGGTGTGTACGTTCCGCATATAAGAAAGAATATCGTAGAGTGGTCTATCACCTGCATGACCTTTTTTGCATAAGAGGGACGCAGACCGTGATACACGCTCGACACGGTGAAAAGCAATATTACCGTAGAGGAATATATGACCGAGCTGACAAGCCCCCAGACGTTTCCCTTTTGCAGTGAGATATAAATACCGAGAAGCATCGTCACCACGCCTATGGCCGCACCCGCTATATGCGTCGTCATGTTTGCTATCTCCTCCGCTCTTGTATACGGAGGAAGAGCTCTGTCCCTGAGAGGTGTTCTTTTCATTATCGTTTCATCCTTTTCCGCTTTGGTTTTATCGGTGTTATTTTAACCCGGCAAAGCGCAAAAAAGCAACCTACTCGCAGACAAGCGCACTCTACCTTAAAAAAGACGAAAGTAGAGAGCCTCCACAGGCTCTATACTCCGGGTAGAATCGTTTATTTTTTCAGCTTTGAAGCCATATATACTATCAAAAACGCAGGAGGGGCGAGCAAAAACACCTGCCAGTAATTAAAGCGCAAAAAAGCGGTATATACGCTTGCAAGAATACCTATGATAAGCACACAGACTATGATCGAATTGCGTTTTCCCTCTCTCCACACAGAGTTGAGCACGAGCGTGACCACCGCACACGCAGGCAAGGTATACACGAACACCGACGGCACAAAGTGTCCCGCTATCCACACTCCGACAAATACGAGAACGCCAAGTGCCCATATTCCAGTGAGTACAAGTGCTATCAGAGTGTCACGGTTCATTTTTTTGCTCTCACTCTCCGGGTCATCCCTAAGAGCAGCCGTGCTATCGTCTGAGGGCTTCTCTTTACCGTTCGCTGACAGCAGCTGATCCACGCTTACCGAGAAAAGCTCTGCGAGCCTGACAAGCACATATACGTCGGGGACGGCTTCTCCTCTCTCCCACTTGGATATTGATTTATCAGAGTAATTCAGCTTTTCGGCAAGCTCAAGCTGGGTGAGCTTGTGCTCGGTCCTCAGCCTTGCAATATTGCTGCCGATTATGATCTTTAGTTCTTCCATTGTTCTCCTTAATTTCTGTGAATGAAAATATCAATTACGGTCTGTCCCGAATATACTGAAAATGAGGTCGATAATTGTCCGTCGATTATCCGTCCTCTTATAAAATTTCAAGTATTTGGCATGTTTAGAAATATATTTTGTCGGGCAAGAATAATACTGTCCGATAAGGATGCCTAAAATTCGGTATGTGAGGGATTCATATGTACGAGGAAAAAGCAAACAACATAAGACGGGGAGATATTTATTACGCCGATCTGAGCCCCGTAATAGGCTCCGAGCAGGGAGGGCTCCGTCCCGTTCTGATAGTACAGAATGATGTCGGGAATAAATACAGCCCTACCGTAATTGCCGCCGCGATCACTTCGAGAATGTCAAAGGCAAAGCTGCCTACTCACATTGACATTTATGCAAAGGATGCAGGGCTCGCAAAGGACTCGGTGGTTCTCCTCGAGCAGATCCGCACCATCGACAAAAAACGCCTCAAGGAAAAGATGGGGCATCTCGACGATACCGCAATGAATGACGTGAACAACGCGATCTCGGTCAGCTTCGGGCTCGGTAACGCCGTCGAGAGTGATGGGGGCTTCCGCTCGTCTTATGTAGCCGAGAGTGACAGACGCACTATCGGTTGAAATTATACGGCACAGCCGTTTCCCGCACGGGAAGCGGCTGCGCTTTTTTTGCATAGGAAATTACGCCCGCGGTTTATATTTGAGCCTTAATAGGTCTCAAACTGTGACATATAGAGCTTTCTGTAAAAGCCGTCGGATGCCATCAGCTCCTCGTGGGTTCCGCACTCACACACTCCTCCGTCCCGCATGACTATTATCTTATCTGCATCCCTGACGGTCGAGAGCCTGTGAGCGATAACAAAGCTCGTCCTGCCCGCCATGAGAGTGCGCATCGCTTCCTGTATCTGCATTTCGGTCGAAGTGTCGACATTGCTTGTAGCTTCATCAAGCACGAGCATGGGGGAATCGAGCAGCATCGCTCTTGCTATGGTTATCAGCTGCTTTTGCCCTTTGGATATTCCCGTCCCGTTGTCGGTAAGCACGGTATCGTAGCCCTCGGGCAGTGAGGTGATAAAGTTGTGAATTCTTGCCGCCTTTGCCGCTTCTATCACCTGCTCGCGGGTAGCCGAGGGGTTGCCGTATGCAATGTTCTCATATATAGTCCCCGAGAAGAGCCACGTTTCCTGCAGGACCATTGCCCACAGGCGCCGAAGTGAATCCCGCTTGACAGAATAAATATCTCTTCCGTCGACCGTGATGGAACCGCTTCCGATATCATAAAAGCGCATAAGCAGATTTATCAGCGTGGTCTTTCCGGCGCCCGTCGGTCCTACTATGGCAACGAGCGAGCCCGCTTTCGCCTCAAGATCAAAGTGACGGATTATCTCTCTCTCGGCAGTATATCCGAAGGAGACGTCCGAGAAGCACACCTCTCCTCTTACCCCCTCAAGCCCGACCGCATCCGGGGCATCCTCAGGCTCGGGCTCAGCGTCAATGAGCATAAACACACGCTCAGCCGCCGCGAAGGCGGACTGGAGCTCACCTATGATATTCGCAAACTCGTTGATAGGTCCCGAGAATTTTCTCGAATACTGAACAAAGCTCGAGAGATCTCCAAGCCCGATGCTTCCGTTCATAAAAAGGACACCGCCAAAAACGCTCACGAGCGCAAGAGATGCGTTGTTTATAAAATTAACGGCAGGTCCGGTGACTGTTCCGTAAGCCTCCGCCTTGGTATAAGCGGAAACTGCGCTTTCGTTCTTCTCGCCGAAAAGCGCATTTACCTCCTCCTCGACCCCGTATGCCTTAGTCGTCTTCTGACCCGACAGCATCTGCTCGGCGTAACCGTTCATCTCTCCGAGGCAGGCGCTTCTTCGTCTGAACAGCGGACGCACCTTTCCTGTCAGCCATTTTGTAAACAAGAATGTAAACGGCACTGTAAAAGCAAATATCAAAACGAGCCTCGGTGCTATGCTCAGCATCATACCGAAGGAAACGCTTACCGTAATTATGCTCTGCACTATCTGCAAAAGATCGCTCGAAAGTGACTGATTTACCGTATCAACGTCATAGGTCACGATCGATATTATATCACCCGGCTGATACTTATCAAAAAACGAGACCGGATAACGTGACATCGCGTGCATGATATCACGTCTCATTCTGTAGACCACGTCGCGCGAGAGGCGTATCATCACGCGGGAAAGCACATAGGATATCAAGGCAGACGTGATGTAGCAAAACAGCATCAGCAACACGTTATGTAAAACTACATTATAATCCGCCTCGCCTGCTTTTGTGCCGATAGCATCTATCGCCTTACCCGAAAGCTTAGGTCCCCACAGGGCAAGCAGATTCGATACCACGGACAACACCAATGCCGCGGCGATAAGAAATCTGTTCTGTCCGAGATACCGCCACAGCCTCAGAAGAAGACGCTTTTTCGAGGTCTTGACCCCTCCTGTCGGACCTCGCCTGTCACCCGAAACCTCGGCTCTTGTGTATCTTCCGCCTCCTATCAGACCCGGGTTAGCCATCCGACTCACCTCCCGCTGACATAGCGCCGAGCTGTATATCGGCTATCTTTTTATACTCGGCGCACTGCTCCATGAGCTCGGCGTGAGTGCCCATACCGACTATCTCACCGTCATCAAGCATCATGATAAGCTCGGCATGCATGACAGAGCTGACACGCTGTGTCACGATCAACTGTGTGGTATCCGAATACTCTCTTGCAAGAGATGCGCGGAATTTTGCATCCGTCGCGTAGTCAAGCGCGCTTGAAGCATCGTCAAGAATAAGTATCTCGGGATCGGATGCAAGCGCTCTTGTTATAAGCAGCCGCTGACGCTGGCCTCCCGAGAGGTCATTGCCGTTCTGCGCAAGAACATGATCGAAGCCCTCGGGGTATCCCGAGATATAATCGTCCGCGCATGCAGCGCGGGATGCGCGCTCTATCTCGGTGCGGTCTATATCACGGAAGTATCTTATGTTCTCATAAATACTGTCTGCCATGATAAAGTCGTTTTGGAATACAACGCCGAATTTACACTTCAGCTCGTCCGCCGGGATCGAGCGGAGATCTCTTCCGTCTATGCGGATGCATCCCCTGTCCGGATCATACATTCGCAGCAGCAGATTGATAAGCGTACTCTTGCCCGAGCCTGTCGCTCCGATTATGCCGAGGGTATCCCCTCTTCCGAGTCGGAACGAGACCTCTCTCAGGTTATCTCTGACCTTATTGTAAGAGAAGCTGACCCGATCGAATTCTATATGACACCCGTGTCTTACCACAGGCAAGCTCTCATCTACCGCAAGCCCTCCCTCTATAGCCAGGACCTCCGAGACACGCTTTGCGGATGCTTCACCCTTCGAGAGCATGATAAATATCCTCGTCACACCGAGCATCGCCATATGTATGATGGTAAAGTAATTCAAAAACGCAACTATAACGCCCGCTTCCGTGCTTCCCGCGTTTATTCTGTACGCGCCGACAAGCACCACGAGCGTCAGTCCGACATTGAGCACCGCCGCAGACACGGGATTGGTCACCGCCATGATCCCGCCAACACGCTTGTCCACATCATAAAGGCGGCGGTTCACGGAGTCAAAGCGCTCCTTTTCATGCTCGGTCTTGCCGAGTGCCTTTATCACTCTCACTCCGGTGATGTTCTCTCTGAGGGTGCTGACCATTCCGTCAAGCACACTCTGGCTTTCGGTGTAAAGGGGCACGCTCTTTTTGGTAACGAAAAAGACCACCACGCCTATCACGGGAAGCATAGCCAGTAGAATGAGCGCAAGGATCGGATCCATGCTCATTGTTATAGCTATTCCGCCGATAAGCATGATGGGAGCGCGTATTCCCATACGTTGAATACGCGCAAGCATCTGATTGACGTTGTAGGTATCAGAGGTAAGCCTCGATACAGCCGAGGGTATGGTAAGAGAATCGAGCTGTGCACTTGAGAGAGAGCCGAGCTTTGAAAACAGATCCCGCCTTATCGACTTTGTTATCCTGCCTGCGCTGACTGCGCTCATCCTGTTGGCAAAAAAGTTGAAGGCAAGGCAGGCGGCGGCGCATGCGAGCATTCCGCCTCCGAGCAAAAAAATCCCTCTATGGTCGCGTGCAGGTACAGCCTCGTCAATTATGCTCTTCAAGAGCATCGGAATGAGAAGCTCCGTCAGCGAAGCTATCATCTTTATCACCAGCGTGAGCGCAATATACAGCACATGAGGCTTTATATATTTCATAAGTCCCTTCATTGCTGCTCCTCCTCATCCGTTATAGGCTCAACGGGTCATTTGTCGATATCCTCAAGGGGATCCTCATCCTCTTCGGATGTATTTTTCTTTCTTTGCTCTATCGCGTTAAGCGCGTTCTTGAACAACAGCTTCGAGCTCAGATACACGGGAACGGCAAGCACAGCTCCCGTTGTTCCGATAAGCCCCCACAGAACGAGCACCGACACAAGCGACGCAGTAACGGTAGTCCTTACGTTCTGCTTTATGATATACTTCTGCAGGACAAGATATCCGAGAAGCAGTATCACCGTAAACACCGCAAAGAACCAGAATACAAGTCTGTATGATGTAATGAATACGAAAAACGCAGACAGACCGAGTGCGAGAACGGTACCTATAACAGGAACGAACACAAGCACGCCTATCATTATCGAAATGAAGGAATACATCGGAATATCCATGATCCAGAGCACTACGTAAAAGACGATCCCGATAACAAGAGAATAGAGCAGTCTTCCCGAGAAAAAGTCGGTAAAGTAGCCGTATATCGTGTATGTCGCATCATGTGCCTTCTGAGCCTTGTCATCCGAGAGAAAGGCGTGAACAAGGCGGTTTTTAACCCTCTCTATATACCTGCGCGAGCAGATGATGTAGATAGATATGATAAGACCGAGCAGCATGTTCGATGCCTCGGAGAGAAGCTTGTTCACTATCTCCATTACGGCAGGGACGTATTTACGGATGCTGTCATAGGAGAAGTTCAGCGATTCGTTGATATAATCCATGATCCTGTCACTCTGTCCGGACAGTATCGGCACCGAGCTTATCGTCTCCCTCACCCAATCCTTGGCGCTCGTGATATACCCCGGAATATTCGCAATTATCTCGGAATAAGAGCTGACAAGGGGCAGTATGACTATTATCAGAAGGGCGGCGATAATAAGCAGAAATGTCAGATAACCAAGGGTGACCGACAGGATTTTTGCAAGAATATCCTTTTTCTTGAATTTAGAGAACGCGCGCTCGAAAAAGGAGGAATACATATTAACTATTCCGCTGACACAGAATACAAAGATAAGAGCATACACAACAGGCTTGAGCGCGGAAAGCAGAGCAAGAAATGCCCCCTTGACGTATCCGAAATTCAAAAGAAGAGCAAGGAATGCACATGCCGCAAGCACTATTCCCGTTCCGTAGAGGAACAATTTGTTGAGCTTGTCATTGGTTCTTTTACGCATTTTCGCTCACCTCGCCTTCTCTTTTTTCAACGGAATTTTTGTTTTCTCTGAGTCTGCACAGATATTTCACGGCTTCAATGGCAACGGCGGCTATCGGTACACCGACTATCAGCCCCGCAACTCCCAGCAGATTTCCCATCACGGTGATCGAAACGAATATACACAGCGGATGCATCCCCACCGTGTCTCCGAGGACCCTGGGAGCGAGAATATTTCCGTCTATCTGCTCCATCACCAGGTCAATAATTAGAAACCAGATCACCATGGACGGCTCTGCCACAAGAACTATAACGCCGCCGACCACGCCCGCGAAGATCGAACCGAAATAGGGGATCAGATTGAACACCGCAAGTATCACAGCAAGCAGCGGAGGGTATGGCATTCCCGTAAGATAGAACACTCCCAGCGATATCAGTCCTATCAGCAGAGACTCGAATATCCTTCCCGAGAAAAATCCGCCGAATGCACGGTCGAGAAGTGCCGCCGCCGAGGTAACCGCCTCACGCTGCCGCTCTGTAAGAAGAACGTTCATGATACGCGTAACATACTTTTTCAGCTTGCCGCTGTAGAGCATTATACCGAAGGCGCAGATAAGAGAAAATACAGTAGTTACAGCAATATCGATAAATCCGCCCGCAAACGATACTATCGAGGAAACGAACCTGTCGGCGAACAGGAAGGAATCGACAAGCAGATCTCCGAGAAAGTCCTCAAGGTCCGCCCCGAGCACCTCGGAAAGAGTGCTGCTGTCACCGAAAAGCGCGGTCGCTCCGATTATCTTGTCGGCATAATCCTGGGCTGCCTCGATATATTTCTCACCGTTTTTTGCAAGCTCGGTGTAGTTGGTAATAAGCTGGGGAATGAGCAAAAATGCGATCAGCGCTATTACCACGAACAGCACGACAAACGACAGTATTACAGACAAAAGCCGCACCCGTCCTCTGCCGTGCTTTGCTATCAACCCCGAGAAAAGCCTTCTCTCAAAGAAGCGCACGGCAGGCATAAGCAGGTATGCGATAATGAAGCCGATAATTACGGGAAGCAGCGCATCGGCAACGTAGCCCGCAGCAGCGATAAGCTCCTTTATCCTGAACGCAAGCATAAAGCACAGTATGCTCACGAGTATAAAAAGCGTGACATATACGGATACTGTGCGGTATTTTATTTTACGGTGTTTTTCATCCATCGATGTATTCTCCGAAACGGCATGACCGCCGTGTTTTTTCAAGTCATAATATTTTATTATATTATTATACTTTATAAAAGCATCCAAATCAAGTACCAAGATATAAAATTATTATCTGTCTTTGTTATTGCGTTTTATAAAAATACATGCTATAATTACTGTGAATTATAATTTTTACTCTTACAATTATTCACGGAGGTCAGTTATGAACAATCTCGGTTTCTGCGCATCGGTAGACGAGCTCATCGACAGAGCTCTTGAGGAGGACGTGGGCACGGGCGATATCACGACCCTTACCACTATCTCGGAGGATGCGGTAGGTCACGGCAGATATATAGCAAAAGAGGACGGTGTTCTCTGCGGAATAGATCTTGCACGCAGGGTATATGACAAGCTCGATGACGGTATTGAATTCACCGCTTACAAAAAGGACGGCGATGAGCTCAGACGCGGCGACATAATCGCAGAGGTAAGAGGACCCGCGATCTCGCTTCTCACAGGCGAGAGGATCGGACTAAACCTCATGCAGCGTCTCTCGGGCACCGCTACGAAAACGAGAGAATGCGTAAAGCAGATAGAAGGAACGAGAGCTGTCATAGCAGACACAAGAAAGACCACCCCGGGGCTTCGCGTGCTCGAAAAATACGCGGTAAGAGTGGGAGGCGGCTCTAACCACCGCTTCAATCTTGCTGACGGGATCCTCATCAAGGACAACCACATCGTGGCGGCAGGCGGTATTACCGAGGCTGTTGCCCGTGCAAGAAAGAATGCCCCCCACACCCTCAAGATAGAGGTGGAGATCGAGACCTTCGAGCAGCTCGAGGAGGCACTCGGTGCAGGTGCTGATATAATCATGCTCGACAACATGTCATGCGAGGATATGGCGCGCGCCGTAAAGATCGTGGACGGCAGAGCAAAGACCGAGGCATCGGGCAACATGGGCGACCGCGATCTGCGCGAGGTAGCGGAGACAGGCGTTGACATCATCAGCATCGGTGCTCTGACACATTCCGTTCGTTCACTTGACATATCGCTCAAGTTTACCATCAACTGATCCCCCATATTCAGAAAGGACCCTAAGAAAATGCGTCGTTATCTGACCGATTTTGATACAAACAAGCTGCCTGTAATAAAGACCGACGTTCTCATCGTCGGCACAGGGCTCGCGGGACTGTATGCATCTATCCACATCTCACCCCAAAAAAGATGTCTTGTAGTTACAAAGACAGATATAGAGTTTACGAGCTCATGGCTCGCGCAGGGCGGCATAGCCGCCGTCATCTCGGATGACGATAACGTGGACAGTCATGTTGCCGACACGCTCAAGGCGGGAGCGGGGCTGTGCGATGAGGAAGCGGTAAGGCTGCTTGTTACCGAAAGCACGGAAAATATAAAGGAAATGGTCGCGCTCGGAGTTCCCTTCGACACAAACGAGGAGGGAGAGCTTTCGATCACACGCGAGGGAGGCCACAGCATCCGCAGGATCGTGCATTGCGGCGGGGATGCGACCGGAAGAGAGTGCACAAGACGTCTCGGTCAGGTCGCACTAGAGAGAAAGAACCTCGATTTCCTCTTCCGCACCACACTTGTGGACATAATCACCCTCGACAACAAGACCGTGGGTGCGCTCGTTGACGTTGACAACGAGGGGCTGAAGATAATTCTCTGCCCCAACGTCATTCTGGCAACGGGCGGTATAGGGCACAACTACACGCACACCACCAATCCCAGAAGCTCGGTCGGAGACGGAATTGCCGCCGCATACCGTGCGGGTGCCGAGGTGGAGAAGCTCGAAATGGTGCAGTTCCACCCCACCACGCTGATGACAGAGGATCTGCCTGAGAGGCTGTTCCTGATCTCGGAGGCTGTCAGAGGAGAGGGCGGAATACTCAAAAACTACAAAGGCGAGGCGTTCATGGCGGACAAGCATCCGTTAAAGGATCTCGCTCCGCGTGATATAGTAACGAGATTTATACTCAAGGAGCTGAAGAAAAACCCGTACAAGTGTGTGTATCTTGACGTGTCCTGCATGAGCCGCGAGTTTTTCTCGGAAAGATTCCCCACCATATACGGCAAATGCCGTGACAGCGGGATCAATCTTACTCATGACCTCATACCCGTGCATCCCGCACAGCACTATCATATGGGCGGTATCAAGACGGACCTTGACGGGCAGACAAGCGTCAAAGGACTGTACGCTATCGGCGAGTGCGCCTGCACGGGCATTCACGGTGCAAACAGACTTGCATCCAATTCGATGCTCGAATGTCTTGTTTTCGGACGCAGAGCGGCGATACATGCAAGCGCCTCCGACCGGACACTTGACGAGGATGCGCTCAGATTTGTCGGAAGCGTAATAACCCCCAAGGAAAAAACGCTTGACAGAAAGAGCGCGGGGGCTCTTCGCGACGAGCTTCGCCGTATAAATACAAAATACGTGGGGCCTGTACGCTCTACAGAGGGAATGAAGACCGCCCTCGACTACTTCACCGAGCGTCTCGCCGAGCTTGATGCAACCCAGCTCTCTACCCTGTGGGGATATGAACTTTACAACATGACCCTGTTCTCTTACCTCTCCTCAAAGGGAGCATACGAAAGACACGAGAGCGTGGGTGCTCATTATATTGAGGACTGATATGAACATCACACTCGAGGCGTACGCCAAGATCAATCTCTATCTCGACGTTGTGGGAAGAAGAGAAAACGGCTACCACGATATCAAGGGCATAATGCATAAGCTCTCTCTTTCTGATACCGTAACCGTAGAGCTCGAGGCGGCTGAGAAAAACGAAATAACGCTCACCTGCTCCGTACCCGGTATTCCCACCGACTCAAAGAACATCGCTTACCGCGCGGCAGAGCTGTTTCTGTCAAAATACGCAAAGCGTCCCTATAGCGTCTCTATCCACATAGAAAAGCGCATTCCCGCGGCAGGCGGGCTTGCAGGCGGAAGCACGGACGGCGCGGCGGTGCTTCACGCCATGCACGAGCTTATCGGCGGAGTGGAATACGCACGCCTTATAGCCGACTCGGCGTCACTCGGAGCAGATCTTCCCTTCTGCATGGCTGACGGAGCTATGGTGACCGAGGGTATCGGGGATATTCTCACCCCCTGCCCTTCACTTCCCGAATGCGCCGTGCTCCTCTGCAACACGGGAGAGAGTGTGTCTACCCCTGCTGCATATGCAAGGCTGGATCAGCTCTACGGCAATTTCGCCGAGACCTCGTTTGACGAAGAACGCTTCTCGCGTCTTATACGCGGACTTGGCTCCGGCGACATTTCGCTTATCTCGGACGGTATCTACAATATATTCGAGCAGGCTGTCCTGCCAGACTGCCCTCTTGCCGCAGAAGCAAAGCGCAGTATGCTCGCGCACGGCGCCGTCGGCGCCATGATGAGCGGAAGCGGATCGACGATATTCGGACTGTACCGAAGCGATGCCGAGGCGGCGGAAGCATACGGCATTCTCTCATCTCTCGGATACGTTACTCATATCTGTCAGATATCACGCTGAGCCGTGCTTCGGTCAGCGGAATACAAAATACACCATGAACGGAGAATATCCATGTTCTATTACGTAAAAGGCGAGCTCGTTCATACAGAACAGTCGCTTGCAGTCATCGACTGCTCGGGCGTAGGCTACGCAATGACGGTAAGCGCAACTACCTCGTCGGCGCTCACCCGTCTTGACGACAAAAAAAGCGTAAAGCTGCTCACCCACCTTATCGTCCGCGAGGACGGAGTGGAGCTGTTCGGCTTTTACACGAGCGAGGAGCTGCGCCTGTTCAAGATGCTGATAACCGTCTCGGGCGTAGGTCCTAAGGCGGCGATATCCATTCTTTCGACAGCCTCGGTGACCGATCTTATAAGAGCTATAGTCACAGGCAACCAGAAGGCTATATCCTCCGCTCAGGGTGTCGGCCCCAAAACGGCGGCAAGAGTTATACTCGAGCTGAAGGACAAGCTCGGCGGAGGAGAGTTCGATCTCTCGGGAAGCAGCGACGACGTCAGCGCCGCCATCACCGAAACGATCAGCTCCACAAGCAAGCAGAGAGACGCCGAAAACGCGCTTCTCGTGCTCGGCTACGGAAAGAGCGAGATCGCATCCGTGCTCAAAACGATCGACGTACAGAAGCTCGAGCTTGAGGATATAATCAAGCTCGCGCTTGCAAAATTCATGAAGAAGTAAGGAGGGGCGCCGATGATGGAAAACGAAGACTTCGACTTTGAAAACCGAATACTGTCAACCACCTACGTCCCCGAGGACGAAGCCGCAGAAAACAACCTCCGTCCTAAAACGCTCGAGGATTACGTTGGTCAGGAAAAAGTCAAGGAAAACCTCAAGGTGTACATAGATGCGGCAAAAATACGCGGCTCGGCTCTCGACCACGTGCTTCTCTACGGCCCTCCCGGACTTGGTAAAACGACCCTCTCCTGCATCATCGCAAACGAGCTTGGCGTCAACATCCGCACGACCTCGGGTCCCGCAATAGAGAAGCAGGGCGACCTTGCGGCACTGCTCACGAACTTAGAGGACGGAGACGTTCTCTTCATCGACGAGATACACCGCCTCTCACGTCAGGTAGAGGAGATCCTTTACCCCGCCATGGAGGACTACGCTCTCGATATAATTATCGGAAAAGGCCCCTCGGCTCGCTCGATACGCCTTCCGCTCAAGCGCTTTACCTTGATCGGTGCAACGACGAGAGCGGGACAGCTCACCACCCCTCTGCGTGACAGATTCGGTGTGCTTCTCAAACTCGAGCTCTACACCCCCGAGGAGCTTGCTACCATCGTCAAGAGAAGCGCAGGCATACTCGGCGTCGATATAACCGAGTCGGGCGCTTACGAGATCGCGTCGCGCTCACGCGGAACGCCGAGAATCGCAAACCGTCTTCTCAAGCGCGTCTCCGACTTTGCCCTCGTCAAGGGAGACGGAGCTATCACCGATAAGATCGCTCAGTTCGCACTCGAAAAGCTCGAGATCGACGCTCTCGGCCTTGACAATACCGACAGAAGGATGCTGAGAGCGATCATCAGCTTCTACGGCGGAGGCCCCGTCGGACTTGATACCCTCGCCGCTACCGTAGGCGAGGAAGCGATAACGCTCGAGGACGTCTACGAGCCGTACCTGATGCAGATAGGCTTCCTATCCCGTACCCCCCGAGGCAGATGCGTCACCAAGCTCGCGTACGACCACCTCGGCATCCCCTTCATAAAAGAAACGAAGGGCGAGCAGACCTCCCTCTTTGACGGAGAGTAATGCCCACGAGGACGTTTGGCGGATAAGGCTTTTCTTTATTACTATATTATTTCCTATAGACAAAGGAAAGTGCCTGACGGCACTCTCTGATACGCTCCACCCCCGCTGTCATTCTCGAGGAGGCTTTAGCCGACGAAGAATCTAAGCGGGAGGTAATAGAAACGGTTCTATGTTCTCCGACTCAGATCCTTCGCTGCGCTCAAGGATGACAGTCGGAAGGGGCGCTTTGTGCAAACTTATTTAACGCAATTTCCTATGCATTAAAAAACGCTCACGGAAAAAGATCCGTGAGCGTTTTTGTTTCGTTATTCGTGTTTATAAGTTATCCTTTTTAAGGCTCGAAGCCTGCTTTGACGAAGTCGGCATTGAGCTTTTCGATCTCCTGCATAGCGGTATCGAACTTCTGCTGATACTTGACGGTGAAGTCGTTGTGCTCAGCCTTCATCATTTCGGTGAGGTCCCAAGTATAGTGACCGATGAGGTAATAGATACCTACGTCGAACTTTCTGCTGCCGATGATGATATCGAGGCAGGGAGCGGACTCCTCGTCGCGGATAAGCTTACCCTTGAGGGTATAATCGTAATACTCGGGGGTAACGATCTCTCTCGAGTGATATGCGATAGCCTCGATCAGAGCGCTGTTACGCTCGAGGTCCTCTTCCTCCATATGAGCGCCGAGGCAGATCATAACGGAATAGGATGCGCCGACGTAGCTTCCGTAGTTCTCCTGGACCTCGTTATACTTAGGATAAGGGAGGATACCGAAGTCGACGTCTGCATTACGAAGTCTGCCGAAGGTATTGAGTATCGTCTTGAAGAAGAGCGCCTGGTCGTTTGAGAACATACCTACTCTGACGGGATCCCATTCCTGCCATGAGCCGAGTCTTATAACGTAATTATAGGTAGTATCTCTGTCAAAGCAAAGCTCGGTGTATCTCGTTACAATATCCTGGCTCTGCTCGCTGTAGAGGGTAAGCTCGACCGAGCCCTGATCGTTTATCGTGCAGGTACGCACGTCACAGCCTATAAGTGTCGCCTGCATCGAATCGTTCCATATGATAGAGCCGTAGCGGTCGTTCTCGTCCATCTTATCGTCACCGTTGAGCTCCTTGGAGACGGTCTTGACGTACTCGGAATATTTATCGAGCGTCCACTTCCCTTCGTCAACGAGGGAATAAAGATCGTTTATTCCGAGCTCCTTTGCAAGATCCTTATTGAAAAAGATACAGTGCGTTGCGAGATTATCGACTACGCTGATATCGCCCGTCGTATAGTACATCTTGCCCTGAACCTGAAGGTCGCGGTTAGCACCCTGATCCCACCAGGGCTTGGAAAGGTCGATATGGGGGGTAGCATTCAGATCGAGTATGTAACCGTTCCTTGCGAGGTTTGCCGCTGCCATCGTTCCTACCTCGTACATCGAGTAGGTGCAGTCTCCCGCAAACCAGTCCTCGCTCACGCGTGTAAAGCTGGGGCCGGAGCCGTTCTCGTTTGCGAACTCCTCGACCGTCTCTATGGTAATATCGTACTTCTTTTTTACCGTTTCGTTACGCTTGTAAACAGCTGTCGAAACAGACGTGTAGTCATCGTTATCCTCTCCGAAGTCATTGAACTTGTCACCTACGCCGATGCCTTGTCCGCCCATGTAGACCTTGAAGAGAGCACCGTCATAGGTGGCATCGGGAACCTCGAGGATATCCGCGGGCTTTTCGGTGTCGGTCACGGTCTCGGGGGTGGTGGTCACCTCCGTTTTGTCCCCGCAGCCGATAAGCAAAGCGGCAGAGGACAGACACAAAACTGATGCAAGGATAGCAGATAGAATCTTTTTCATGTTTTTGCTCCTTTGTTTTTTATTCGGTAACGCCGATCCTGATCCAGGTACTCATATCGGATATCTTGGTCGGCGTAAGCTCGTCCTTGGTGGTTTCCTTTTTATCGGTATTGTTCATCGTCATGTTGACAGAAATATGACCTGATGATATACCGAGCATTTTCTTCGGGATGGCAAGCTCGATGACGCATCCTGTATCCTTGTCCTTGTCATTGCCGATGCTTCCGCCGACGAAGGTTGCGCAGGATATACCGTCTGCATCGATCTCGGAGAACTTTCCTCCCGCGACCTGCTCGAGCTTTTTGATGCCCTTTGCGTTAAGTCCGATCTTATAGTAATCATTGCCGCCGCAGGACAAAAACAGCTGCAGCTCGTCCTTTTCGTTCAAGTACTCGTCAAGTCTGTCAACGAGGAAATATACGTTCTCCGCATCCTCGGAAATTCTGAGGGCGCATTGCGCATCCGAGGCGCTTCCTATAAAGAGCGCATCTACTCCGCGCTTCCAATCGGCGTTGTCGCCGTCAACGGTAATGCTCTGCCCCTTTTGTGCATTGAAGGAATGGTTAAGCACTCCTCTCGACACGGTAAGGAAGCTTGTTGTCTCTCCCGAGGAGAGCTTAGGCTGATAATCGCACACGATGCCGAGCGTATGATCGTCAAGCACCTCGACCGAGCTCCAGAGCCCTGTCGAAATTCCGTCAAGAACAGAATTGACATCCGAGAACTTACGCCCGTCGGGTGTGCCTATGCAGAGCTTCATTTCTCCCTCCTGCACCGCGACGTAGCTCAGTACCACCTCGCCCGAGTCGAACTGGCAAAGATACGGGGCGACACCGCCGAACATTTTTTCCTTCATCTCGGCGGGTCCCGCCTCGGTAAGTCCGAGGGGAGCTTTCCAGTTATCCTTCGAGTAGCCTACCGAAATATAGCAGGCACGGTCAAGATACTGTGTCTCTACCGCAACCATCGTATCACCGTTATGAAGCTCGACCGCAACCGGCATCTGACCGTTGAAGAAGGGCTTTCCGTTATAATCTCCTACGGGTATCTGCAGCACTCTCCACGCTTCGTAGGGGGATGCCGAGGTATCGGGCGTCCAGGTTCTGCCCTTGTCTGTCGATCGCAGAATAGCCGAGCCCGAGGAGCGTATATCCATATATCCGTACAACTCAATATATGGAGCGGTATGGGTGAAGTATATCTGCAGCTCGCCGTCCGTGCGGAGAAGTATATCGGGCTCCCAGGCAGTTGCGCCGTAGATGATCTCCATATCCGACCAGGTATTTGCATTATCCGAGGATCGCTTGAGCGCCATACCGTTGAAGTTGTTTTTCTTTGTATAATTATTTTCGCTGATAAAGGTGCAGACCACGATTATCTCGCCGTCGGGCATTACCACCGCGTCAGCCGTGCAGAATTTCTTGGCGTCTCCGTCTATACTGGTTTTAGCAAACAGGAGCTTCGGCTCTGTCCAGGTAACGTAATCCTCGCTGAGCTTGTAATACACGTTGGGTCCCCATCTGCCGTCCTGGTATATCAGCATATATCTGCCGTCTGCGAGCACCTTTATTCTCGGGTAGTAGGTCTTAGAGGAGCCGGTGTCCTTCGAGACCATCTTCTCGACGCTTCGGAAATCGAGCTCTATCATCGACCCTCCGCCGTGTGACGGGTACTCACCTCGCGCATGCGAAGCGCCCTCTGTAATATCATATATGCTCTGTACCGAAATATCTCTCGTGTCGGTCTGCCCTTCATCCTGCTCCTGTGTAGTATCGGCAGTCTGAGTATCCACGCCTCCGGTATCGGCAACTGTACCGCTGTCCTCCCCGTCCGAGCAGGAGCACACGGCAACAGACATGGAAAGCAGCACACAAAGCAGCAGTGCAAAGGCTGTTTTCTTTTTTGTTACGTTCATATCCCACCTCATATAGTATTGTGAATATGGTTATTTTTTGCGAATTCGATTGACAAACCTTACGCGAAATGGTAAAATCCGATCATAGGACGGACAAAAGCGTACTGTTCATATTCAATTATAGCTTATATAAGCTGTATATGCAAGACAATTATTTCAAAAACCCGCGACAAATATTGCGGTCATGGGAGGTCTGTTCAGATGGGAATATACTACGAGGACCACAAAAACAGCATAAAGGTATGGCACAGAACTCACGTGGAATTCCAGCCTCACTTTCATAACAGCATAGAGGTGATCTATGTGCTCGAGGGAGAGTGCAAGGCTTTCGTCGACTTCAAGGAGCACACGGTAAGGGCGGGAGATCTTCTTATCGTCTTCCCTATTCAGATACATTCATACAAGGATACAGAAAAGCTCGATTGCTACATAATGATCTTTCCCGACTCGATGTGCGCAGGCTTTTCCGAAATGCTGAGAAAAAACATTCCCGAATCTCCCATCGTCCGCTCGGGAGATATCGACGGAGCTCTTCTGCGCACCATCATAAAACGCCTCAATGACACAAACGCAAAAGCCCTCTCCGCATTCAAATACGGCATTCTCGAGGGGTATTTTTCCGCACTTGTCGGAGAGATGCTCAGCCGCATGAAGCTAAAGCAGGACAGCCGCAACTATTCGACCGAGCACCATATTATCGCCTATTGCTCCGAGCATTACAAGGATGACATCACGCTTGACACGGTAGCGCAGGCTCTGCATATAAGCAAGTATCACATTTCGCATCTCTTCTCGGAAAAGCT
The DNA here is from genome assembly GCA_045586105.1 of Eubacteriales bacterium. Lineage (GTDB taxonomy): Bacteria > Bacillota > Clostridia > Oscillospirales > CAG-272 > JAZMZS01. The sequence goes on from JAZMZS010000211.1 coordinate 19,758, forward strand.
GCAGACGAGCTTTTGCACCTTTGTGAATTCTCTCAGGCTCTCCGAGGCGTGCCGACTGCTAAAAAAGGGAGAAGGGACGACCGCATCCGCCCTCGCGAGCGGCTTTCCCTCGGTACGCACCTTCAACCGCATCTTCCGCGCCGAGTTTAACATGACGCCGACCGAATACATAAACTCATACAAGCGTTAAAACGCGCCCGTTTGTAACTCTTTCACAAAATTACGGAACAGTTTTTGTAACTTTCGTCAAAAAGTATCATTGATTTTTTTGAAAATATAGGATATAATCAGCGTAGAAGGAGCAGATCCGCTCCTCTGATACAAAAAGACGAAAGGATGATAACAATGAAAAAGCTCTACATTCACGATCTTAATATTGACGATCTGATAAAGACGGTTGAAGCTTGCTCCGGAGAGGTCTACCTCGAGACGGAGGAGGGCGACTCGCTCAATCTGAAATCAACCTTTTGCAGAATCATCGGACTTGCAAAGATACTCGAGGGAGCAAAGATAACGAAGGCGTATATCCGCTGCACCGATATTGACGACGAAACTCTCTTTTTCAGATTGAACCTCTACCATGAGGTCCCCAAAACCAACTGACAGACAAGCGCTCTGCAGGATGTAAAAAACACGTGTTTTTTACATCCTGTTTTTATTTTTCCTGTTTACAAATCGACACCTGTATTGTATAATAGTAAAAACGACCGATTCGGAATGCGAGGTGAAGCTCGGGAAATGGGTTACGGATTAAAGCTCAAAAAGCCCTTTTATACAAAAAACACCGATATACACACAATAGAACATATTCCCGAGGTAGTTCTGTCCTTCGATCCCCGCCACACCCTTGCGGCGGCAGAAGGGGATCAAGTTCTTGCGGGTCAGCTGCTGGCTGATGCCCCTGCCGATCTTACTCCGGTCTACAGCAGTGTATCGGGAAGGATCGCTTCTATAGACAAAAGAAACGGTATCGGATACATCAGGATCGAAAACGACAACGAATACAGCATAGCCGAGTCTCCCTTTGAAAAGAAAAAGCTTTCGGCTATGACCGATGACGAGATACTCGAGCGTATCCGTCTGTGCGCTATACCCGAGTGGCAGCTCTTTTCCGACATAAAAGCAGTGCGGCGTCTTGTCATCAGCTGTCTTGATTCCGATATATATTCTTCAGACAGAAAATGCACTATCCGCCACAGAGCAAGAGAGCTTATCGGCGGTGCGAAGATATTATTGAAGCTGCTCGGACTTGACCTGTGTGAGATCGTGATCGAAAGGCGCAGCACCGAGCATATAAACCGCCTGCTCGAGTATATAGGAGAATCCTCGCTATTTGACATAATCGAAGTAAACGGGAAATACCCTCTCGGAGAGGACAGCAGAGTGATCTCGCAGCTTCCCTCTTCAAGAAAGACCGAGGATGGCAGGACATGTGTGCTGAGTGCACATGCCGCAGCCGATATATACAGAGCCTTCTCTGATGGTATGCCTTGTATAAGCCGCATAATATCGATAGGCGGCTCTGCCCTCAGCTCGGGCGGATGCTACCGCATTCCTCTCGGAACACCGATCGAATGTATAGCAGGCGAGCTTGCAAGACGTCCCGACGGCAGTATGCCTTCTGTCATTTTTGCCGAGAACGGAGCGATGAGCGGAACCGTCCGTGACATGAAGGAGGCATACACCGCACACAGCACTCACTCGCTCGTATTTATTGACGAGAGCTGTGCTTTTGTAAACACCTCATCCTGCATCGGCTGTGCAAAGTGCGACAGCGTATGTCCCGACGGCCTTATTCCCTCCGCATTTATAAGGAGCATGGATAAGGATAAGAAACACGCTCTGAGCATCAGCAGACTTGACAAATGCTCGGGATGCGGTACTTGCTCCTACGTTTGTCCCGCAAAGCTCCCGATACATGAAATGGCACGCGGAAACTCCGATGTCCCTCCTCCTCATATGCTCCCTGTAAAGCAGAAGATCAAAAGCACACCTCTTCTTCGTTCTCCCGAGAGCGTGCGGACGATATCTCTCGATCTGATCCTTGCTCTCTGCGTGCTTGCGGGATGGGCAATATGCCGCTTCGGCATTATGGCGCTCGCGATCTGCGCAGTATCCGTAATGTCCGCTGTCGGCTCGGACATTCTCTATACGCTTCTGACAAAGAGAAACGTGCGCTCCGTGCTTGATCTCAGCTCTGTTGTGTGCGGTATGCTGTGCGGACTTACCATGAGTATAAAAACGCCGTTATACGTAGCGGCGGCTGCATCCTTCTTTGCGGTGATGATCGTCCGCGGAGCCTTCGGCGGAAGCGGAAAAAACATCATCCATAGTGCTTTTGCGGCACGGGTGGTCATCTCTCTGTTCTGGCATGACGGCTTTGTTTACGAAAGCGGCAGAAACTACACTCTGTTCGACCACCTTCTCGGAAACACCGAGGGGGCGCTCGGTGAGGTATCGTTTATACTTCTTTGCGCATGTGCGCTCTATCTCATATACAAGCGGGTAATATCCATACCCCCGATGCTTGCAACGCTCGCCGCCTTTACAGTAACAATGTTCATATGCGCTCCAGCATCGAACACCGCCGATTATGTAAAGATAACTCTGATAAGCACGGCTGTAATGCTTGTAAGCGTATTCTGCTCTGCCGAATACTCCTCTCTTCCCACGACACTGCCGGGAAGGATAGCGTACGGCGTGATCTGCGGATCCGTCTGTGCGGTCATAACCCGCTTCACATCCTATGAGGGCGCGTATATAGCATCGGTAATTGCGAGCCTTATCACGGTGCCTCTGTTCAGCCGTATCGGCAGGATCAGGCATCAGCCGCTCACGGCAGAAGCACCCGACGCCCCTGCCGCTTCCGCTGCGGAGAAGAGCGGCGAGACGAATGAGTTTATCTCTCCGGACGAAAATGCCGCAGATGAAGCTGAGACTGTTTCTTGTGAGCCTCAGCCCGACGAAGAGACAGGCCTCCATGCCGAGCCCGGCACCGAAGCATCCGATTCTTCCCTCGATCCGCCTGCCTCCTCAGAGGAGGGGATCACAGCAGAGGAGGAGCAGGCACTCATACCCGTACATCAAGATGATGCTCCGGAGGAGGAGCCTTCCTCTATAGATGAGGATTCTGCCGCCAACGAGGATATCTCCGATGAAAGCGAACAGATCCCGACCGGAGAGGACAAAGAGGAATTTGACATCGATTCGGAAAAGCTCCTCGATGCCCTTTCTGCAGAGATAGGTCTCGACGATGACGATGACTCGGATGCGTCAAGAAGCGGGATACTTCCGTCCGCAGGCTCGGCAGATATCGATTCGGACGAGCTGTTCAGAAAGATATATAACGAAACCGAATAACCTTTCCGACAGGTATAAAAGGGTCTTTGCACATCCGCAAAGACCCTTTTCAATTGCTCTATATCAAATTCTCGACTGATACTCCTCAAAGAACTCAGCAACGCACATGGGGGTAACTGTATTTCTGACCATACAGTCATACATTTCCGATGCCCTGTCAAAAAGCGAGCTGACAGCGGGAATTACAGCGCTCTCTCCCGACACCTCCCGATCGGAATGCTTGGTCACCAAAAGATCATACACATACCTTACATACAGCGTATGGTCTGTGTTCGGTCTCTTTATCAATCTGTATGTCAGCAAAAAGCCTCCGCAGCTGACAGTTTTGGTTCTGAGACAGCGTGTAGTGGAATGGATCGTATTATTATCGGTTTTCATATCTGCACCTCGAATTGAAAAAAGTGTTTTTGCTCCGCACATCGAAGCGGCTATTCATCATGGTCTCAAGAGAGGGGTAATTACCATTCTACCATAGCCTCCGACACAGGTATTATGTCAGTTTGATTGTGAAAATCACAGAGAATTTTGTCATAATTCCCTATTATTATCAGTTTTTTCTATCATAGGCATAATGCTCCCGCTATTCCGTTAATTGTGTGATGCAATCCTGCGCAATATACTGTAAAATATATGATGAAAGACATACATGATAAGGAGGAAGAATGAGATTCAAGAACGTAGCAGCATCATTTAATGCTATGCACCCATCCGCATATAGATTTCTCGTCTTTTGTCTGTCAATGATACTCGCATCGCTGTTTTTGTTTTGTCTGTATCTGGAAAAGGCAAACGCAAGCGTGCTATTTTCAATGTGGGTACAGAGGGTATACATATCAGAGACCGTGCTTAGCGCTGTGCTGATCAGCTTCGGAGGGGCGTTTTTGCTCGACGTTGCACACAAAAGAGATGCACGGTAACAGACGATGACGATCGGATAAAAAAACGCTTATCCGTTTTTGCCGGATAAGCGTTTTTTCGTTGTTATTCTCTTTCGGTTCCTCTGAAGGAAAGTGCTCTCCCGATGCTCTTGTCAAGCAGAATGCCAAGCACACCGCACGAAAGGATCTCTCCGATCCCTACTGTAACGAACATAAATACGAGTGCATCCTCCGCCCCGTACGCGTATCTGAGCACAAACGGAATAATGACCGTATTAGACAGTATCGGCGGCAGCATAGCGAGCAGCTTATGCCTCTCGCCTATAAGCCTCGTGCCCACTGCTCCGATAAGCGTGGCAATGCTGCCGAATACCACGTCTGTCGCCGCTCCGCCTGTGAGCAGATTGGCTGTAAGACAGCCGATAAACAGTCCCGGGATCGCTGCAGGCGTGTAAATGGGAAGTATACACAGCGCCTCCGAAAAGCGCAGCTGTATCACGCCGCTCGAAAGTCCCATCACCATGCTGAGATAGGTCAGGCAGACGTACAGTGCCGCTATCGCGGCTGCGAGAGTCAGCTCTCTTGTTTTGCTTTTGCTTTTGATAAATATCACCCCTTAGTTTTGTTTTAGGTGAGGATGGTTTCGAACTCACCGTTATATCAGGCATTGCTGCCTTGATTTTTTAATTTGTATTCGGTGGCACTCACACCGAAAAAGCGCTTGAACATTCTCGAGAAATTGGCGCTGTCCGTATACCCCACTGCATATGCCGCACGTGCCACGGTGTAATTATGCTCCAACAGAAGCTCTGCCGCACGGTTGAAGCGGTACTCCATAAGGTAATCTCTCGGGCTGACGCCCGTCTCCCTTTTGAACATGGAGGAAAAATACGTTCTCTCAAGACCGAGCATCTGAGAAATATCCGACACACCGATCTCGTTCATGTAATTTACCTCGATATAGCTCTTCGCCCTCTCGACGTATTCGTCCGTGCGGCTCACGGGATGCTTTGCTTCGTTTATGAGGCAGGCGGTAATATCCCATATGCGCGCACTCAGATATTCCTGCTGTCCGTTTCTGATATCCTTAGCCTTCATTATGTGCAAAAAGATATCATGTAATCCTGCCGACTGCATAACTACCCGACCGTCAATGGCGGACATATCGTGATCCGAGCGGAATGATATCCACGTATAATGCCACGGATCCCGCTCATCAGCCTGATAAAAGAAATGCTCGTACGGGCGCAGGACAAAGCACTGCGACGCCCCAACCTCATAGGTCACGTCATCAACGACCACTATCCCCTTCCCTGAGCTTACGTAGTGTATGATCCAATAATCACACACACTCACACCTCTGTAATGGAGCGGTCTGCATTTTTCCTCCCCGAAGGTAAGAGGATCAAAGCCCGGCAGTGACTTGCTCGGTACATAATACCACCGTCTCTGCTCGGAGCGCTCAGACGCAGGTATTTTCATATTCTGTCTCATATAAGCTCGGTAACAGGCTTGCTTTCGCTCTTTTTATATTCACTCGGAGACATACCGAACTGCTTTTTGAACATTCTCGAAAAATTGACTATATCGGTATATCCGGTAGCATAAGCCGCCTCGGAAACGCTGAAATGCTGACCTATAAGAAGCTTTGCCGCCTTGTTCAGTCTGAATTCGTTGAGATACTGCTGAGGAGGAATGCCGACGCTCTTCTTGAATATGGTACTGAAATAGCTGCGTTCGAGATTGAGCAGCTTTGCGATCTCGGTAACGGTGATCCCGTTCATATAATCAGCCTCGATACAGGTCTTTGCTCTCTCTGCATAGTCCTCGATACGGCTGACGGCATTTTTGTCATTTTCGCTGAAATACGAAACTATCTCCCACGACTTTGCGCTGAGGTATTCCGCCTGACCGTTTTTCATGTTCTTGGCGTTGAGTATATCAAGAAAGATAGTATTGAGCCCGGGAGCTGAGACCACGTCGTCATACATCGGCGATGGCAGCTCGATATCCGACGAAAAAGCTATCCATATGTAATGCCAGGGGTCGTGCTCGTCTGCCTGATAGAATATTTTTTCCTCAGGCTTAACGATAAAGCACTGCGATGCTGAAACCTTGAAGGTCCTGTCTCCGACAACAAAAAGCCCTTTGCCCGATACAACATAATGCAAAAGCCAGTAAGGGCGTGTGCCCGGACCGTAAAAATGCAGCGGCTGACAGCGCTCCTCGCCGAAGGTGAGAGGGTTTAGTCCGGGAAGGCGCTTATTTGCCACGTAAATCTCTAATCTTTCAACCATAAAGCACGACCTCTGTGATAAACAGTAGTTTTTTATTCGTTATGACCCAAAGCCATTTTTACAAAACGATCTCTTTGACAAACAGTTTATTGTATTGTATCACACAAAATATCAAATTTCAAGTAATTTCACACATTTTGCATACAAACAAAAAGCATTTTTTGTACTTTATTTTATGTCCTCCGACATCGGCTGTACGCACAGCTCACCGACAGGCTCGAATCTTGGCAACCGCATACCGTCACGCTCGACCTGCTCGTTCCACATAGAGGCATCGCGTACCCACAGCTCACCCTCTCCGTAAAGAGCCCTGTATACCACCTTCGGCGCGAGAGTCTCTGAATCGTACGCCAGATCGACTACCTCGTACAGGTTCCCCTTGAAATGACGGTAAATGCCCTTTTTTATTTCTCTTTTGTATTTTTCCATATCCCCCATGAGCGTTATTCCTCCCACATGCTTTTTTCATTTATTATACGCCCTAACATACACACGCGCAATAGCCTCGGAGGATTTTTTAGTTGACACGGACGTCGGTTTCATGTATAATATACCCCGTGACCGGGAGGTGCTGTCGCGCCGTATGTTGCCGAAAGGTATTACGGTGAGGAAAGTCCGTGCTTCACAGGGCAGGATAACGGCTAACGGCCGCCGAGGGTGACCTTAGGGAAAGTGCAACAGAAATAAACCGCCGCGCAAGCGGTAAGGATGGAAAGGCGAGGTAAGAGCTCACCGGCTCCCATGGTAACATGGGGCTTATGTAAACCCTATCCGAAGCAACACCGTATGCAGGAGCACACGAGAGTGTGATGTCTGCCCGACAGAATCCTGCGGGTGGCACGGGGCACGAGCCCCGGAGCTGGGGGGAGACCTTCAGCAAAGATAGATGACAGCAGAGTGTTTTTTTGCACCCACAGAACACGGCTTACAATCCCGATCACAAAAAACAGCGCTTACCGTTTTTCGGCAAGCGCTGTTTTTTTATCGCATAGGAAATTGCGTAAAATGCCTTCCCGACTGTCATCCTCGAGGGAGCGAGGCGACCGAAGGATCTGAGACGGAGAACAGAGAAACGGTACTTTCATCTCCCGCTTAGATACTTCACTACGGCTATGCCTCCGTTCGAGGATGACAGCGGGGGTGGAGCGTAGCAGAGTGCCGTCAGGCACTTTCTTGTACTGCATTCTGCTGTTTGTTTTCTCTTCGCTTTACATGCTCGCGCAAAAGCTCAAGTGCGACCGCCATAATAGGAATAAAGAATATCATTCCGAACAATCCCATGAGATTTCCGCCTATAAGCACCGCAACAAGCGTCCACAAGGGGCTCAGCCCAACGCTGGTTCCGACAACATGAGGATATATGAGCTGACTCTCGACAAACTGAATTACAAGATACACTATAATACACACCAGCACCTTCCCGGGAGCAGCAATAGCAACAAGAAACGCACCTATTACGCATGCCGCCATAGCACCGACATATGGTACAAATGCCATCACTCCCGTAAGAACACCTATCAGTGCCGCATAAGGAACACCGCACACGAAGTTGGCGAGGAATATCATAGTACCGAGGATCACAGCCTCCACGCATTGACCTGACAGAAATTTTCCAAACGTATCCGTGATCAGCCTTGACACATGAGCGATATACTCCACGCTCTCCTTTTTCAAATAAGAAGAAAGCACTCGGCGGGAATGCCTTTTCAGCTCACTCTTGGAAAGAAGCACGTATATGGCAAGTATAAACGAGATCGCAAATGAGGTCACGCTCGACACCGCGCTTCCTATAACCGAGATCACGCCGCTTATCACGCTGGTAGCTCCGCTGCTGACCTTCCCGATCACGCTCTGAAGGTCGAGAGACTCAAGCCACGAGGTGACCGCATCGGTGTCGATATCATATTTCGAGAGAGCTTCGGTCCATTCGGGCAATTTTTCCATCACAGCCTGGTAAAGGCTGAGCACACTGTCCACGACAGCCGGTATAACAAGAGTGCAAACGAGCACCACTACAAGAAGCACACATGCGAGCGTAAGCACGAGGCTAAGCACACGCAGAGCCGAGGCGGAGGGGATCTTTTTCTTTTTCGATCTCATGGCAAGTGTTTTGAGAAGCTTCTCAAATCCGCGCATAGGCACATCGAGAATGAAAGCAAGCAAAAAGCCGACCGCAACGCTCGATACAAGTCCGAACAGCTCGGAAATAGCACCGAGGACCGCGCCAAGGTTCATCACAAGCGCAAAGAGCAACACCCCGAAAGCCACAAGCATCAGGTTCTGTCTGAATTTCTTATCCATAAAAGATCAGTCTCCTATATAGTCATCTTTTGATCATTTTTATTACAGCACATCCGACAAGACCCGGACGTATCTCATAATTTATCGTAGTCATACGAAGCTCACCATTTTCGTCATAGTCGAACGCCTCAAGGTATTTTCCTCTGTCGATGACCTTGTCCTTGTAATCCGCCCATCTCGCATCCCTGTCACGGAAAACATCATAAAAGGACCTGTCGCAAAGCTCATCGATCCTCTTTCCCTCGAATTCGGCAAAGGCTTCGTTGACATAGCGGAAAACATAATCTATGATACGCCCGGCGGAATCATGCACGAGCTCCACCGCACAAAACGGGATAGGACATTTATCAAGAATGGAAAAGTGATTATGCAGAGAATGCGTATCATGGAGCATTCCCGCGCTTATACCTGCCGAATGCATCCTGCTGTTATAGCTGTGCGCACCCGCAGTCCTTACCCTGCCTCTGAATGCTCTTCCGTCGGTCATGGTATAGATACCGCCCGAGATGCTCTTTATGTACTTGCGCCCGATCACAACACCCTTTGTTATGTTCAAAAACATTCCCACGGGCATTTCTTCATATATATATCTGATAGGGATGTAACACGCTCTGCTCTCTCCGGATGACAGACTGAACACGGTCTGTCTGCCTTCCCTCGTGATGCACACGATATCGTTTGGAGAGATATTATTCTTATGAAGAAATCTTTCGACCTTCTCGAGCATACAGACGCCACCTCGCTTATCATTAAATATGATATCATCTCAAGTATATCATTTCAACTGCAAATTGTAAATAAATTCTGCACTGATATTGATTTTATACTTTTGCGGTTGTATACTGTAATAAAGAATGATAGCAGGAAAAGAGATGATAGCTTGACATTTGAATCTGTTTCCGAAGCAGCATCAAGACACGGAGTGAGCACCCGTACTATTCAAAAATGGATAAAAAGCGGAAGGATCAAGGGCGCTGTGCTCGTCGGCAATTCCTATGCCATTCCCGTCATGGCGGATACCGATGCTCACGAGAGCGAAAAAGCTCATATAAAGGAATGGAACACGGCCTTTCCTCTTTTGAACGGGAGCTACGCTCCGGGAAAAAGCGGAGAATATATTGCGGGAATAGAGGATCCGGTGCTGCATGATATAGCAAATGCCGAGAAGTATTATTTCACAGGGCACAACAAGGACGCGATCTCTATTCTCGAAAAATACTTGGAGAATGATGACAAAAGCATTTCTCTGTCAGCGGGCATAATGTACACCTTTGCTTCCCTTGCTGTCGGAAAGACACATCAGACCGAGATAGGTCTGTCAACGATCAAGCGTAACGTAACAGATATTCTCCACCGCTCGGAGGACAAGCAGCTGAGAGCCTATGCGGTCCTCGTTGCAACCGCACGTGCCGTGCTCTTGCACATGCCTATCCCGGATATGCCTCTTCTCCGCACATCAATGAGGGATCTGCCCGAGGGAATACGGCAGTTTGCCGCATACATTCTCGCACACAAGGCGTACCTGTCAAATAATTACGAGCGCGCCCTGGCGATATGCGACACAGTGCTGTATTATTCGGGAAAGCTCTACCCAATACCTGCAGTGCATATGCTTCTGATAAGCAGTATATCGCTGATGAGCATGAAACGGACAGATGAGGCAAAGGAGCGCTTCCTTCGCGCGTATGAAATAGCCAAGGCAGATGAGTATATCGAGCCCTTTGCCGAGAACCACATGCTTCTCGGTGGACTTCCCGAAATATGTCTGAAGCGAACTCACCCCGAGGATTTTTTCAAGCTTGTGGAGATAACAAGAAATTACGGTCCTTCCTGGAGCCGTGTTCATAACAGAGAAACAAACAGTACGGTCACAGGAGGTCTGAGCACTACCGAATTTACCGTTGCCATGCTCTATAACCAGGGCTGGAGCGCAAAGGAGATCTCGGTCCACATGGAGCTATCGCAAAGAATGGTCAAATATTACATTTCCATTGTCTATGACAAGCTCGGAATATCCAGCCGCGAGGAGCTGTCTCAATTTATGATCAATTAAACAAAAGCGCACACTTCTTTATGAGTGTGTGCTTTTTTTGCACACAAAGTTCGCGTTTGCGAACCTGCGAGTGTTAAAAAATCGACCGTCTAAGCGGATTTGACGATAATACATTGTTTAATGCTCATATCTATGAACCTGCGACAATTAAAAATTGCACTAAAAATCCACTCGCCCGTACATTCCAAGCTCTGCCGATGCAGGTTATAATAGGATTGTAAAAAAACACCTCGGAGGCAAGACTATGAAACAAACGATCACACGTACCTATTGCTTTGACGGTGATATATGCGACGTGATCTTTCGGTTGTCCGAATCCTGCGGAAGTTATCTCGGAGAGTATCCGGACTTTGAGGAAAAGCCGAGATACACTTCGCTCGGCAGGATGTGGATAACGGCAATGCATACCTCCTGCCCGCATTCAAAGAACAAATATTCAGACAGTCTCTCATGTACCGACTGCGGCTCCTGCGAACACTTTATAAAGGAGCGGGCGGGAGACCTGATCGGAGTTTGCGGGCATGAAAGCAACCGAAGGACACCCGCAGCCGATCAAGCACAGCAAATACCTCGAAAGGAAGAAGTACTATGAAAAGAACAAGCATCAAAAAAAGAATTCTGTCCGTATTCCTCACTATCTCGATAATCCTCTCGGGAATATCGGGGTTTTCCATAATCAGCTCAGCTGACGGCGCAGACACAAGGATCACCGATCCTCATACAATGGACAACTGGAAACGCTATTACGGCTCAGAGGCGCTGAGCACTGCAATGGCAGGCGGCGTCTGGTCAGACAAATCCGTGTTTACGGACACCTCCGCTTTTCCGGCAGGGCTCGGTCTTGAAATGAAGGACGCTCAGAACAACTTCCTGGTCGCCCTCTCGGCTATAGCCTCCAACAAGTCTATAGTCGGATATTCGAACATTCCGACAGACACGATGCTTGTGCTCGACCTGTCAAATTCGATGACTGCCGACAACATGAGAGCTATGATATCCGCAACAAACAGCGCGATCAAAAAGCTTCAGGACACCAACTACAACAACAGAGTAGGCGTAGTACTCTATTCGGGAAACACACAAGTATCAGCATCCGGTACATCAACTGCGACCGTAATACTCGGTCTTGACAGATATGTTCATTCGGAATCAACCTACCTCACCTACTCGGGAGGAGCAGTAAGGGTCAACTCAAACGTACTCACAGAGAGCGGCACCGCAGTTCCCACAAGCTCAAAGTCGAAGGGCGGAGGAACCTATATTCAGAACGGAATATACAAGGCGCTCGGCGAAATGCTCGCAGTTCCAAAGGCAGATACCGTTATCACCGAGGGGATCCAGGCAGGCGCCAAGCGTATGCCGATCATCGTTCTTATGAGCGACGGCGCTCCCACGGCAGCTACTACCTCTTATAACAACGTAGGCAGATCCAATCACGGAGACGGCACCTCGACAAACGACAACACCGTATTTCTCACCCAGCTCACCAACTCCTACGCAAAGGCGAGAGTAGAGGATCACTACGAAAACAAGGCTCTCTTTTACACGCTCGGGCTCGGTGTATCAAACGATACAAGAGCAATGGCGGTCCTTGATCCCGCTCGCTCGTCAAACAGCATTCTCAGCAAGTGGAGCTCGTTTCTCGGGCTCGAGAGCGGAAATACTCTGTCTCTTTCAAACACTCTCACGGTAAAACGCGACATGACTGTAACCGCAGACTATCAGTATTATACAAATGAGGCTTTTACCGCAAGCAATGCAAGCGACCTTGTAGCTGCATTTGAGAGCATAGTTCAGCAGATAATCATTCAGTCCCTGTACTATCCGACATTCATCGAGAACGGCAACACGGAGCTTGACGGATATCTCAAATTTGTAGATGTTATCGGAGAGTATATGGACGTAACCGACATCAAGGGCGTTATCATCGGTGATAAGCTGTTCACCGGCGCGATGCTCGCAAGCAACTTCGTCCAGGGCGGCGGAGAGCTCGGCACTGTGGATAATCCGAAGGCACTCGGAGACGAGTTTATCCATGCAGTCAAGGAGCGCCTCGGAATCGAGAACAGCGAGGACGCAAGAGACCTTGTCAAGCTTGCCTTCGAATACGGTCAGCTTGCTTACACTTCGGATAAGGATTTCTCCAACTATATAGGCTGGTATGCCAATGACAACGGAGACTATCTCGGCTTCTGGCGCGAGGGACACAGCGCTGACGATGCTCCTGCACAGGCAACCTACATAAACAAGTCCTACGGACTGCTCGGTGCGGTTCAGGACGGTATAAAGAAGACCGATATGATGTACGCCTCCATCCAGGTGCACACAAATATCGCAACGGGTAACGTTACCCTCATCTGGGCTATACCCGCAGCTCTTATACCCGTAATATCCTACAACGTATCCTTTGAAGGAAGCTCGCTTGAGAACGCAAGCAACATCAAGGTAAATATCACCGATCAGACCCCGATACGCCTTGTATACGAGGTCGGTCTGAGAGAGGATATCACCCCCTTCAACATCAGCGAAAAGGTCTCGGACGACTACAAGTACAAAAACTCTGACGGCACCTACACCTTCTATACCAATAAATGGGACGTGGATATGTTCAACCGCGGCTCCAAATACTCGGAGCAGGTAAATACAGTATCCTACTTTGATCCCTCTATGGACAACGAGCGCTTCTATTTCATCAAGAATGAGCCCGTGTACGCAAAGAGCGGCTCGGTATACACCGAGTATTCGGGAGGCACACTTGAGAGCGGCACATACTACCGCCTCCATCAGGTATTTACCATAACCGATACCGAAACGGGCGCGGCTGAGTACAGCGAGCATTACGATGAGATCTACGGAGAGGCTCTTGAAAATGCAGTCAGAAACAGCGATAACACCTGGTATATACCCAAGGGAACCGTTCTTCCGTCGGTAAGGCTCAACAGCACAGAAAAGACCGAGAACCGCACAGGCACGCTCGGCTACTCGGGATATCCTACGGTTGAGCTTGCATATACCGAAAACGAGGTAGACCATTATTACGTGGATGCAGTCCTCGGTAACAACGGCAAGATCACCGTCACCCCTGCTCAGGGCATCAAGCTTTCAAAGGTACTTGATACTGCAATTCCCGGCGCTAACGATTCCTTCAGATTCAACATCACCGGCAGCGACACGCAGGATAATTCTTCCTACAGGATCGTCTTCATAGACGAGTACGGTGCTCAGTCGGAGGGATTTGTCAGCTTTACGAGCGGAAAGGCATCGGTCACCCTCAGACCGGGGCAGACGATATACATCACAGGGCTTCCCACCGGTGCAGAATACAACATCAGCGAGCAGATGCACAGTGTATATTCACCGACCTCCGTCAATGGGATCAGCGCAAAGGACATCGACATCACAATAGAGGAATATGTGATCTCCAATGCGGCATTCGTGAATTCTCCCAAGGGAGAGGGCTCACTCATCATATCCAAGAATGTAGAGCATGAGCTCGGCTCTGACTGGAATTCGCACAAGGATAAGCTGTTCACCTTTAAGGTGGATCTGGGCGCCGAGAATGCATCCAAGTCCTTCTCTATCACTCTCGCTGCAGGCACAGACCTGATCACAGCGGACGAGGACGGCGGCTTCACCATCACTCTCAAGGACGGTGAGAGCGCAAAGATCGACGGTATCACCGAGGACACCGAGGTCACCGTGACCGAGATAGACATCCCCGACGGCTTCACGCCCGAAGCGGAAAGCATCAAGGCAGTCATTTCCTCGGTAGAAAATGCAATAGTTCCCTTCAACAACAACTATACCCCCGCTAAGGTATACCCCGTCAACATCACGCTTGAAGGAGACAAGACGCTCGTCGGACGTGATTGGCTCGATACGGACAGCTTCAGCTTCACGCTTGAGAGACTTGACGGTGCTGTATGGAAGGTCATCGACACACAGAGCGTAAGCTCTCTTGACAGAAGCTTCTCCTTCACCGATGCCCTCTCGAATGAGCAGTTTACAAAGGCAGGCATCTATGATTTCCGCGTAGCTGAGGTAAAGGGCAGCATCGGCGGTATCATCTACGATACTGTGTTCCGTTACTTTACCATCGAGGTTACCGACACCGATGCGGACGGAAAGCTCGAGATAGGAAAGGCGGCAGGCGGCACAGACGTTACTGTATCAAATGACAACAACATCTGGGCGCTTGATGTCGGATTTGGCAACAGATACGCTCCCAGAGGGGATGCACATATTACCATCGATATCACAAAGCACATAGAAAACAGCACCAGCACAGATATTCCCCGCTCGGGCTTCTCCTTTGGTCTTTATAACCAGGGAGATCTCGTAGCAGAGAGCGCTCCCACAGACGAGAACGGCAAGGCTTATATCGGAATGACCTTCCTCGCATCGGATGCAGGAAAGAAATTCGTATACACGCTCAGAGAGATACTGCCGGAGGAGCATATCCCCGGAATGATATACTCGGGTGAGATATACACCGTCACAGTCGACGTTATCGACAACCTGGACGAAACGGTCAGCGCTCTTGTTCACAACGAGTCAGCACAGGCATCGGGCAGCACCTTCGCGGCTGAGTTTACAAACAAATACCTCCCGGAGGAGATAGACGTTACCGTAAACGGCTCAAAGATACTGCACGGCAGAGAAATGGCAGCAGGCGAGTTTGAGTTTGAGCTGTACGAGATCATCGGCGGCGCAGAGGTATTCAAGGGCAAGGCAACCAACAACGAGGCAGGATACTTTGCATTCGAGACCCTTGTATTCACAACCACGGGAACCCACTTTTACGTAGTAAAAGAAGCAGCGGGAAATGCCGCAAGCGTTACATATGATAACAGCATCTTCAGGCTTAATGTCACGATCACCGACGAGAACGGCGTTCTTGTCGAATCGGTAGAAAAAACGGACGAAAACGGCGAGGCTGTAGATCACATCAGATTTGAGAACGTATACACACCCGCTCCTGCTTCCATTTCGGTAAAGGGACAGAAGACACTCAGCGGACGTGAGCTTCGCGAAGGAGAGTTTACCTTCGAGCTCTACGAGGCAAGCGAGAGCTTCACTCCCGCATTCAGCCCCCTCAGAGTTGCTGTAAACGGACAGGACGGCAGCTTCGCATTCGATCCTATCGTATACACGGAAGCGGGCATATGGTATTACACAGTGATTGAGAGCGCAAGCGATCCTCAGGGCGGTATCACCTATGACAGACGTACTTATCACGTTACCGTGACCGTAACCGATGACGGTAAGGGAACGCTCAGCGCATCCGCGATATACGCCGACCACTCCAACCGCGAGAGCAGCATTCTGTTTGAGAACAGATATGCACCCACTCCCGCTTCGCTCGTAATAGACGGCGAAAAGATCCTTGTCGGACGTGAGCTTTCGTTTGGCGAGTTCAAATTCGACATCTACGAAGCAACAGGCGATGCAGGCGCATACAAGCCTACCGGAAGAGCCGTAAAAAGTGCAGAAAACAATGAAAACGGAAGCTTCGTGTTCGGAGCGCTCAGATTTGAGGCTGTGGGCGTGTACAAGTACGTTATAGTTGAGGATGCATCCTCGGCTCTCGAGAGAGTGACCTATGACAGCTCCGTATACGAGCTTACAGTCGAAGTCACCGACAACGGTACGGGCGCACTCACAACAGCGCATACGCTTACAAAGCAAGCAGCCGACGGTGCTGTTGCGGCGGCAGACGTCAGCGTAGCTTTCACAAACATCTATACTCCCCGCCCCTCCGATGCGGTCCTCGACGTATCAGTAAAGAAGACCGTTAGAAGCATCGGAAGCAAGAGCATTGGTCCCGGCGGCTTCCGCTTCATGCTCAAGAGCCTTGACACTCAGGCTGTCGAGCAGGTAAACACCGATGAGGACGGAAATGCAAAGTTCACGCTTACCTACTCTGAGGAGGATATCGGACACACCTTCTCCTACGAGATCACAGAGACCGGAGGCGGACAGAAGAACGTAACCTATTCCGACCGCGTGTACACTCTCACCGTCAGCGTAGGCTTCGACAGTGACACAAACAGAATAGTACTGAACAAGGCGCTTGATGGGCAGGAGGTAAACGAGGTAGTAACGGCGTTTGAGAACATCTACGAGGAATACCTTCCTTACACTACAACTGTGATCGAGGGCAGAAAGTACCTCATCGGAAGAGACCTCAAGGCAGGCGAATTTGAGTTTGAGCTCTTCCCTGCAGATGCAGACTTCAATATCACGGGAGAAGCGGTCGACAGCGCAAGAAATGATGCGGACGGCAGGATAGTGTTCGGCGCGATCCCCTTCACGGGAGAAGCGACCGTGAATTACATCATCCGTGAAAAGAGCGATCCCTCTCTCGGCGGTGTTATCTATGACAGCTCGGATATACGCGCATCGATAAAGGTAACTGACGACGGCAAGGGCATCCTCACCGCACTCGTAAGATATTACGACGAGCAAGGCAACGGAAGCGCACTTGAGTTTATCAACTATTACGTTCCCTCTCCGACCGAGCTCACTCTGAGCGGAAGCAAGGAGCTTTCAGGAAGAGAGATGACCGCGGAAGAATTCGGCTTTGCGATCTTCGAGGCAGAAGGAGAAGAAGGCGCTTACACCGCAACCCGCACCGTGCAAAAGAGCAGTGCAAAAAACAATGCGGACGGCAGCTTCACCTTCGAGACCCTGTATTTCGATACAGCGGGCGTATACAAATTTATCATCATAGAGGATGCTTCGGCAGCTCTGCCGAGGATAACCTATGACAGCACTGTATACGAGCTGACTGTCACCGTGACCGATGACGGAAACGGAGCTCTCTCGCATGAGTACAGGATAAGAGATCAGAAAAATACAGAGGCAGATGCCGAAATAGCATTCACAAACGTATACACCCCCGCACCCGACAGCATCACCTTCGACATCGATATTCTCAAGACTGTCAAGGGAATAAACGGATCGATGAGCCCTGAGGGCTTCGAATTCAGGCTCAAGGATGAAAAGACAGGTGCAGAGACCTACGTTAAGACTGATGCGAACGGCAAGGCAAGGTTCACCCTTACTTATGCAGAGACAGATATAGGCGCAGAATACACCTACACGGTAAACGAGGTCAAGGGAAACGTCAAGGGCGTTACCTACTCGGATGCGGTATATACTGTCAAAGTCAAGCTCAGTCTCGGCGAGAACAATACTATTGCGGCTGAGGCTTCGGTCAATGAGATAAAGGATGAGAATGTTGTATGTGAGTTTGAAAACATCTACGTATTCGAAACTCCCGACACAGGCGACGGCGAGCAGCTGACAGCGTGGCTTAGTGTACTATTTGTCAGTGCAACAGCGCTTTTCACCCTCGTTATAGGAAAGAAGAAGACCAAAGCGTGATCTGACAAGATCCCCCCGTTCCTTCACAGGACGGGGGGATCTTTCAAACACGGTAGAATCGGTTATCTCAACAGTAGTATAATGTATTGTATGTGTTTTACAATTATTCTATAATAGAAGCGTAAGGTATGATACAATACCTACAATAATTATAAGGAGAAACTACAATTATGAGAAAGTTTTTAGCAATTATTCTCGCGGCTCTCATGCTGATCCCCTTCGGCATGATCGCATCTGTCGGCGTTTCTGCTGCCGAAGAAATAATTTATGTAAAAGCGGGCGGAACGGGCGACGGCTCGAGCGCAGACAAGGCTCTCGGCTCTATTGAGGCTGCAAACACGCTCGCGGCAACGAAGACCTCTGATGTTACCATCAAGTTTGTCGGTGCGGTAACAATGAACGCACACGAGTTCGAGGGTAACTACTATAACGAGCCCGCACATAAAAACAAGATAACCTGGACAAAGAATGACGATTCCTCCAAGCTCATTGTAAAGACTGATGCAGCAGCAAGATACTACGTAATGGGCGGAGAGCTCGCTATCAAGGATCTGAGCATTGAGATGGACGGAACAAAGGTTCTCGCTCTTGTAACTCAGTTTTATCCTCTCACGGTCGACGAGGGCGTAACGATAACAAATGCAGCATCCGCTATCGACACCTTCGTTATCTACGGACTGTCGAGACTTGACGATAACGCTTTCTATGATGATGCGTCAAAGACCCATACCGCAAACCCCACCCTAACAATAAAGTCAGGCTCCTTCAAGCAGGTCGTCGGCGGTTACGCTAACTTCTCTAACAAGCAGCCCGGCGTGAAGCTCAACGGCAAGATCACCATCACCGTATCCGGTGCAAATACTTTCATCGACAAGCTCTATCCCATCTGTAACTCCTACAACACCGCAACCGATGCAGAGATCATTCTTGACGGCGGCACTATAGGAACCTACCTCGGCGCTTCCGACCGCGCTTACACAGGCGGAATGGACACGTACGGCGTATCGGGCATTACCGGAACATACACCCTCTACCTCACAAAGAACTTTGATATCGATAAGCAGGATACCCTTACCGGTCTTGCAAGCAATGCATTCAAGGGTCTGTGCGGCTCTACCCTCAATCCTAAGTTCCAGGGTGCCCTCGATGACCCCAACCTCGGAAAATACATACTCAAGGCTGACGATGAGATAATCGCAAAAATCGCTTTTGAGCAGACAAAGATCAACCAGGAGACGTTTGACGAGATACAGAAGGCAGACGGAACCGTTTACGATGCATCCTCTGCTCCCGCTCCCGAGACCACCGCTGCTCCCGAAACTACCAAGGCTCCCGAAACCACAAAGGCTCCTGCAGCCACAAAAGCTCCAGCAGCCACCAAGGCTCCCGAGACCACGTAGGCTCCCGAAACTACCGCAGCAGCTCCCGTTGAAACAGATGGCGGCGTAAACATAGGCATTATCATCGCTATCGCCGCAGTAATTATTATTGCAGGCGTCGTAGTAGTCATCGTAGTAAAGAAAAAGAAGGCATAAAGCAGTTAACTACCCTTCATAGATTTATTCCTCTCAGAATATCTCCCGACATGAATGCCGGGAGATATTCATTTTTTGTTGATCAAATGATCCCGAGCGGAGGATGATATTGCCGTCATTCTCTGCCGATCCTCAGATCCTTGCGCCGCGATACTCCTCCAAGCACTTGTCAATAGCGTTCTTCACGCATTTTCCTGTGCGCTAAAAAGGCATTACAAGCTCTCGTTCGTAATGCCTTTTTTCATACTATTCAATTCTTATTTACGATCATCCTGCATTGATCCTGTCATCTCATTCTTCTCTTCTTTAATACAGAAGGAATGACTGCAGCCGCAACAGCAATAACCGCCACGGCAGCACATACTGCCGCTATCACGGGAGTGTTATCTCCCGTCTTGGGGTTATCCGGATCTGCGGGATCTACTATCAGCACCTTGTCGAAGGTAGAATAGTTTATCTTCTTTCTGAGCACAGAGGACTGTGCATCATATATAGACTTGTCTATCTTGAGGGTGAAGTACCCGAGACGTGCATCGGCAAGCGCTCCTGCAAACGCCTTATTAAGCGTAGAGCCGCACAGTCCGTTAAATGCTGTAGCCGCACACTTCACGGAGGACTGCTCGGATGCCTTATAGTCACCTCCGATAGTCACGGTCATCTTCCCGGTAACACCCGAAAGACCGAACTTCTGTATGCTTCTTGACGTCTTATGGGTGTAGGGTCTGTCGGTCGCGCCCGCATACTCGTTGATCGAGCCGCCCGTTATGTTCAGATCAAAATCACGGACCGTATTGAAAGCGTTGCATACCGCAAACAGTCTGTCTACGCTTGCAGTGCCTCCGAGGTTGATCGTGAGCTTACCTTCAAGGTTGATAGCCATGCCTGCTGCAGAAAGATTGGTGCCGTTGTTGTTTATCATAAAACCGACGACCTGGTAGAAATTACCCGACTTGAGCGTGATCACGGGATCGGCCTTGAAGAGTCTGTCGGTCTTATCAAAGTATCTCGAGCTTGTTGTTCCCGAATTGATACCTACTATGGTACAGGTCGCGGTATTGCCCTTTACTGCGGGGTTAGTAATGCTGACACCCTCATCAAAGGTGATATTCTCGAGCTGTGTAATGATCGTGAACGCTCTGTCTCCGTCGATTACTATCGGAAGATCCTTGATCCTGAGCTCTCCTCCGAGGATGTAGTTGTACTTCTTGGCACTCGAGGTCACTATAACAAGCTTCGACTCAGCGTCAAGAGCGCTCAATGTGATCCTGTTTGTTCTCGAGGGCTCATATATGCTCTTTACGGTAGTATCGATACTGACCTCTCCGCAAAGCTTGATGGTTACGTTATCCGGCATAGCGGCCGCCTTCTCCATAGCTGCCATGATCGTCGGAAGCGCATTCTCGGGAGCGCTTCCATCTCCATCTGCACCCGCCTTGACGTAAAGGATCTCGTCGGGCATCTCAACGTCCGTGTCGGGCTTTCCGTCATTTATCTGCTTATACTCGTGGAAGGTAGCGAGGTTCACCTTGTCTGTTGCAGCTATAACAGCGTCAACGAGGTCTTTGTCTATTCTGAGTACAAATGTACCGAGTGCCTCCTCCTCGAGTGCTCCTGCGAAGTTAGCATTCAGAGTAGTGCCGCAAAGTCCGTTGAATGCTGTTGCGGAGCAAGGGATGCTTGACTGTGCGCTGAGGTCATATCCGTCCATCAGGCTGACTGTCATGGTTCCTGTTACTCCCGACATTCCCCATGCCTTTGCAGGACCTGTCATCGAACGGTCCTTTGCATGGAAATAAGGTCTGTCGGTAGCACCTGCATATTCGTTTATCGTTCCTCCGGAAATGTTCAGCTCAAAATCGCGGACGGTGTTAAATGAGTTGCAGACTGCATAAAGTCTGTCTACGCTTGCCGTCCCGCTGATATCTACGGTAAGCTTTCCGTCAAGGGCTCGTGCAACCTCCTTGGAATTAGCGGCGACCGAGGTGATATTGTAGTTTGCCATATATCCGGCTACCTGTCTGAACTGTCCCGACCTCAGTATTATCGTCGGATCAGCCTTATCCGTATTGGATGCCTCATCATAGAACACCTTGTTCTTACCTGCATTCACACCAATGATATTACAGGTGTTTCTCGGAGAATTCGGGTTAGTGATGCTCACACCTTCTCCTACGGTTATATCGTAAAGCTGAGTTACGATCGTAAAGGGGAGATGATTGCCCTTTGCATCAGGCTCGGACTTTATTTCTATATTCAGATGCTCTATGCAAAGGTCTCCGCCGAGATTGTAATAATAGTTCTTTCCGTACTTGGTCAGAACGATCAGCTTTGACGTTTCGTCATTAGCCGTCCAGGTGATCTTATTCTTGTGTTCTGCCTCAATAACCTCCGAGGCAGTAAGGTCGAGCTCTACCTCGCCGACTATCTTAATAACTACATCTCCTTCTGTTGCAGCTGCAGCAGCTGCTGCGCCTTTAATATCAGCAAGAGCGTTATCGGCACTCGATCCGTCGCCCGTGCCTCCTTTTGCAACATAAAGAGATTTGGTCTCGGGTACTGCAGGGGGCTCGGTCGGCTGCCCGGTTGTCTCTGCTGTATCAGGTTGAGCCTCGGTCTCCGAATCAGCCAGCGCAACAAGCATTCCGAGCGGCAGTGAAAGACTCAACGCAAGAAGGACCGCTATCAGCTTTTTCATTGATATAACTTCCTTTCATTAAATATGTGAGATAATAATACATATATATTTTAATACATCATACACCCTCAGGCAAGTAACAATCGTATACACTATAGATACGATTCTATTACACCTAACACAAAAACAGAGCCCCCGCCAAAGCGTGGGCTCTGTTTTATCAGGCTGTACCTGTATTATGTAATTGGAATTACTCGCCCCACCACTCGAATACCTGCTTGAAGTTCGAGTTGATAGCCTTGAGCTCTTGCTCAGCAGCAGGAGCGGTTGCCTCGTACTTGGAAGCGAAGCCTCTGTCGCGCTGACGGAGGAGGTTCATAAGAACGGTGGTGAATCCGCCTACGTTGTAGTAGAAGCCGATGTCATAACCGTAGTTCTCATAGATGATATCGAGCATGTCGATAGTTCCCTCGTCTCTTGCGAAAGCGCCCTTAAGGGTCTGCTCATAGCATGCGGGCCATACGAGCTTCTTTCCGTAGTAAGCGAGAGCCTCGGTAATGTGACCGATCATATCCTCCTTGTTGTCGGTGAAGAGCGGCACACAGATAAACTGAGAGTTGTAGGGAGCGATGGTAGAGTAATATCTCTCCTGCTCCTCAGAAAGCTTAGGATAAGGAAGGATACCAAACTCAGCTTCCATGTCTCTGAGCTGCTTGGTATTTACGTTGGAGGTCTGCCAGAAGAGCGCTCTGTTAGCCTGGAATGCCTTGATAACACCCTCAGCAGGCTTGAGCTCAGCTCTCTGGTACTGAAGTGCATATGCTGTATCGCACGCGATATCCATGAACTTGTTGAACATGTTGATGGTATTGTCGTTTGAAAGAGTAAGAGCGACGGTACCGTCATTCTGTACGGTCGCGATCTTGGTTCCAGCAGCAGCCATCATACCGAGCATGGAGTCATCCCAAACGTACAGACCGTACTTATCTGCACCGTTCATCTTATCGTCTCCGTTCAAGTCCTCGGTAACGGTTCTCGAAAACTCAGCAAGCTTGTCGATGGTCCACTTGCCGTCCTTGACGAGCTGGTAGATATCTACATCCTCACCAAGCTCCTCGGTAGCAAGTGCCTTGTTCATGTATACGACGAAGGTAGACTCGGAATATGCAGCGGTCAAGCTTCCGTTAGTATAGAAAAGCATGCCGTTTATTGCGAGGTCATTGTTTGCGTTCTGGTCCCACCAGGAGTTATTGGTGTTTATATGGTTAAGAGAGTTGATATCATAGAGGTGGTTTGCCTCTGCAAGGTTAGATACATCATAACCGCCGATTATACCGAGGTGGTAGTCAAGGGAGTTTGACGTAGCTGCCTTCTGGAGGTAACGGAATCCGGGGCCTGCACCGTTAGTGGAAGCCTTCTCCTCCGCCTTGGTAACTGCGATAGTGATATCGTAAGCCTCGTTCACGGTCTGCTCTCTCTGATACTGAGCCTGACCGAGGATGCTCTCCTCCTCAGCCTGGAAGCCGAAATCAAGGTAGGCAACGTGACCTGCGGTGAGTATACGGAACTCCTCGCCGTCATATTTTGTCTGAGGATCCTTAAAAACGTCTACCTCTTCGGTAGGAACGTCCGCACCGGTACCCTCTGCTTCCTTTGTAGTAACCGCACTCTCGCCGCATGAGAATAACATGGGGACGATCATGAGAATACTGAGAAGCATGCACACTGCTCTGAGAGTTTTCTTCTGCATGAATTTAATCCATCCTTTCACATAAATATTTTTATCTGCAGTGATAACAAATAATTTGTCACGATACCTTTACAAAGTGCATAAAGGTATCGTGATAATTATACCACAAACTATCTATTTTGTCAATTGTATGTGGTTTGTTTTACGGTCTTAGGATTGTTTTTTGGAATTTTTGTTTGATTTTTTGCCATCGATCACAAGGAACACAGTCACAGCTCCGGCAACTATCACAACCACAGCAACGATTATGATGATCGCCGTAGAGGTGCTGACACCGCTTGTCTTAGGCGCTGTATCAGTAACGGGATTTGTATCTGACGATCCGGGCACGTCTGTATTTACCTTTACGTCAACGAAGCCGCTGATCCTGTCCTTGAGAGGCGTGGGATTGAGATTGATGGTATACTCGGTAGCAAGCGGTGCGGGTTGTCCAGATCCATTTCCTATCTTGATGCCCTCGCTTGTAACATAGATGCGCTCGATATGAGCTGCTCTCTTACTCGAAGTATCCTTACCTATATAACCGTGATATGCGACGTAGTAATTGCCCTCGTGATCCTTGAAGTAAGAGCCGTGTCCGCAGCCATTTACCTCAGTCGAGAGGGAAAGCACGGGCTTGGGGTTCTTCTGCCAGTTGCCTGCATCCATCGGATCTCCTCCGAGGAACTTGAGGTATCCGAGCTGATAGTAGATCGTCCAGTATCCTGAGCCTGTGTACATCAGGTATACATCACCGTTGTCGCTGTATACTGCACTTGCGCCCTCAACGACCTTAGGATACCAGGAATCCTTGTTCTTGTCATAACCGTAGCCTCCCATCTCCCACTGATACTCGGGAACGCAGATGGTGGTAGGTACGCTCTTGTACGTCCATGGGTTCTCAAGCTCGGTTATGTTAATAGTCTGATGGAAGTCCTCGGTTCCTCTGCCAACCTCGCTGACGAAGGTCATGTATGCCTTGCCGTTGATGACGATCTTGGAGCTTCCTCCGCAGAGCTCGTCGCGGTTGTAGTGAGGTGCGTTAGGTACTTCGACCTTTCTCGGTACGTTTACTCTGCCGGTGACGGGGTCTCCCCATCTGCCGAGCAGGTTGTCGCCGTCAAGGCACTTGAGAACGTGCTGACGCTGGTTAGCTGTTGTTCCGTCATCGTAGCCTATGTAGAGATACCAGCCTGCGTTCTCCTCTCCGACCTCTTCTGCCGTGAAGTGGTGTATCTCGGGAGACCACATATTCTGACCCTCTGTAGGCTCGATGATAACTCTCTCTGCCGACGTATCAAGCTCGGAGATGTTGTTTACCTTCATGAGGACTATCTTTGAGCCTGTGGTATGAGTAAAGTAGTATGCGCCGTCATGGTAGAATACCCACGGGTCAGGACCTGCACCGCAGGGTCTGACGGGGTTGGTGAATGTATCGGTGCCCGTTACCTCTGCGTTGATATCAACGTCCGCACCGACGTTGATATAGCTCTTCATCTCACCGAGATAAAGCTCGGTTCCGAGCATGTCGGTCAGATGATCGTAGTTTCCGCCGTTGAGATTTACGGTATAGGTTCCGTTGACCTTGGTGGTATAGCTGCAGGCGGGCGCTATCATCTGATAGAAGGTACCGTCATTGAGGTTAAGCACTACCTCGTAGTCAGCAGAATAGACCTTGTAGTCTTCCTCATACACCGCATAAATGCTCTGATAGAAGACACCGCCGTTGACGGTGAAGTTTATCTTACCCTTGGAGTTGTTTCCTCTCGAAGCAAGCGCCACGTACTTATGGAAGGTACCGCCGTTGATCGTTGCATTGATCTCTACGCCCTCCTCATACAGGGTGGAATTGTTTGCGCCTGCACGAAGCACGCCCCACTTACCGCTGTTGATGGTGATATCGATCTTCTTGTTCGGGAAATTGTCGTTTCTTCCGCCGATAAGGTTGATATAGGCGGTGTTGGCATTCGTAAGCTCGGTATCGACCTCGCTGCCGATGACGAGCTTATTAGCCATAGCATAAATGTTGATATTTGACTTGGGAGTAGTGAAGTTGATCTTCTCGATAGTGGTCTCGCCTCCGAGAAGAAGACCTGCCTCAAAGTTTATGCAGGCTCCGCTCTCACGGTAGTCGACACCGGTTCCTACGCTCGTGATCACGATAGGATATGTATGCTGATCGACAACTATCGTCTTTGTAACATCAAGAGGACCGCATACAACAACAGTACCGCTTCCTCCGAGCAGCTTGACAGCCTCGTTAAGATCGCCTATCGGGCTGTCGGGGCTGCGTCCCGTTCCGGTCGCTCCGCCCATGACGTATACAGAGTTTTCCTGCTCCGCCTCGGGGAAGACTGCCTTTACCTGCCCAAGCTTGCTGTCATCGACACCGGACGAAAGAACAAGACGTCTGTCGCTCTTGTTGTCTCCGAGTCCCTCGACCTTGATCTCATTTGCAAGCGTAGCGTGGGTGATGTTGAGAAGGATGCCCTTCTCTGCTCCGTTGAGCTTGACATCGGTAATATTTCCTCCGAGCAGGTTTACGGTAAGCATATCTGTGACCTTACCGCCCTCACATACGATAATGCTCTTATGCTCTCCTGCATTAACAGAGATGGTTGCACTGTCGAATTTCGCGGAAGCTGCCTCGGAGAGCGTGATCTTCTCGGTCTTGATCTCGCCTGCCACGATATTTGCCTTACCTGCATAATCTGCACAGTCTGCACTTACACCGGTGATGCTCTTGTAGCTTCCCGCGTTGATGATCATGGAAACATCGCCCTTGCCCGCTTCCTTGGTGCTTCCGACAAGAGATATATCTCCCTCGGTGGTAACAGTGGGAAGTATCTGCAGCTCGTTGAAGCAAGCATAGATCACGGATGCCGTATCCGCCTTGAGCTTAATGGAATCAAACACTGTATCGGTATTGAGGAAGGCATCGCCGTTCATTACGAGCGCCGCCTTGTCATCCTGACCGGTTATCGTGACAGTTCCGTTGAAGGTATCTGTGCTCTTGGCAAGATCGAGAGCCACGTTACCCGAGACGACGATCTTACCGCCGTCAGCCTTGAGAAGAGCGTAAGCTGCATTGAGCGAGCCGAGCGCCTTGTCAGCAGACAAGCCGTCTCCCGTACCGCCCTCAGCTACGAAAACAGCAGTCGAGTTCTCGATCTCGTCAAAGTAATTTGCGAATTTTGCTATCAGCTTCTCTGTACAAACAAGTGCGTTGTAGGAGATGCTCTTGACTCCGCCTGCCTTCTCGGCATCCTTCTTCAGCGTATCGCTTGCGTAGGTTACCGCAATATTGGTGGGAGCAGCGCCGATGAGGTTTATCTGAACGTTGCCCATGACATTATTGACGTCGAGAGTTGCGAGCTTACCGCCGTTGAGAGTGACAGTAGCAGAGCCCTTAAGGCGTCTGGTTACGTCTCCTGCGGTATGCAGCTCGCTTATCGTACCGCCGTTGATGATGATCTCGGTGCTTCCGCCGTAGTGGTTCTCACTTGTACCGCCGAAGACCTTGGTTATCTTACCGCCGTTGACGGTGATATGCGATTTACCTGTGTAATCCTGTGTAGCCGTGCCCTTCTTTCTCGTAAAGCCGAGCAGGTAGTTGAACTCACCGCTGTTGACGGTAATATGCGAGTCAAGGTTCTTCTTGAGCGAGGAATCCTTCGGCTCCCAGTATCCGCCGACGACGCTGACGTTCTTCGAGCCCTTGCTCTCTACTGCAAAGCCGTCGTCAAACATGATGGGATTGTGGTTTGCTACAAATGTAAGCGCTGCACTCTGCCATACGGTCACGTCCTTGAATACGGTATCTCCGTGAAGCTGGAACACACATGCTCCGGTGATCGTGAGCTTTCCGCCGAAATCCGTTCCGTTGTGCTTGGAGGTTATCGTGACCTGTCCCTTGTGTGCGGGAGCAGAGTAGTTGGTGCTGACTGTATAGTCGGAAACAAGTACGAGCTTGCCTCCGTCTCCGTCAAGCTTCTTGAGCGCCGCATCAATTGTCTTGAATGCCGAATTTGCGCCTGTGCCGCCGTTTGCATCGTTGCCCTTCGTCTGGTCAACGTACACTACCTGTTCAGCTGCGGAGATCATTACCGCCGTGATGCAAAGAGCAGTAACGGTAAGCAGAACACACAGCAACGCAATCAAATACTTTCTTTTCACGTTCGTATCTTCCTTTTTTGATTATTTGAAATCTATGGGAAACGGAAGTGTCTATTCTCTACAAGTCGATATGATCAATCGTGTACGCGGAGTACGACCTTGCCTGCGCTCGTGCCCGACTGAAGAAGCTCGTGTGCAGTCTCAGCCTCGGACATGGGCAGGATCTTATATACGGTCGCTCTTACCTCGCCGGACTCTACCTTGGGCCAGATGTCGCGGACAAGGGAAGCGAGGATCTGCGCCTTGAACTCGGGAGTTCTTGCTCTGAGGGTGCTTCCGATAAGACGGATGTTTCTGACGTAGAGGTTCTTCATATTAAGCTCGGTAAGATCCCCTGCGAGAGTTGCGATCATGATCCATCTGCCCCATCTCTGAACATAGGGCAGGCAGTTTGCCATATCCTTGCCTCCGAGGCAGTCTATAGCAACGTCAACGGGAGTGCCTGCGTCGAGCTGTGCCTTGAGCACGTCCTTGATATCCTCCTTCGAGGTATCTACTACGATATCAGCCTTGAGATGTGCGATCTCCTTTGCCTTCTCAGCGTTGAGAACGGTGGTGATGACTCTTACGCCGAACGCCTTAGCCATCGGGATAACGACGCTCGCGAGTCCCGATGCACCTGCGTGCATAAGAAGCGTGTTTCCTGCCTCTATCCTTCCCTCGTGGAAAAGATTGAGATATGCGGTAGCGAAGGCCTCGGGCATTGCCGCAGCCTCCTCCATGCTGATACCCTTGGGAACTGGCATCATCATATCGTACTTGATGGCTACGTACTCAGCGTAACCGCCGCCGCCGAGAAGCGCACAGACCTTGTCTCCGAGCTTCCAGCTTGATTTTGCCTTTGCATCCTCTCCCATCTCGACGATCTCACCCGAGATCTCGAGTCCCATCCATTCGGGGCAGCCGGGAGGGGGCGGATAGTCGCCTGCTCTCTGCATAAGGTCTGCACGGTTAACTGCCGCGCACTCGATCTTGACGATCACCTCGTCAGAATTCATGGCGGGGTATTCCACGTCGCTCCAAAGTAACTCCTGATTGTCTCCTACGAGCATAGCCTTCATCGTTTTCATGATTCATTATCCTCCTTTTTAGCATGTAAAACGTTTTTCTTTTTCATCGGACGGCACTGTTACGTAAAGAGATACAAACGACCCTGCGCCGTCCCGTTGGGGCGTTATTGCTTTTATTGCACAATTATGCACCATACATTTTTATTATAAGTCCTTGACATTTGCACGGCAAGACATTATACTGTTTTTAATAGATACTATTCTCTTTTTGAGTGTTTTCGTGTCACAAATTTTTTCCAGTTTTAACAGTTTTTTGGAGGTTTCCCGTCATGGAAGGGATGAATTATATTTCTCTGTTCAAGGTGGATCACTACGCCTGCAAGCTCACCCGTCATAATGACTGCGCATCCGGTTATCCCTTTATAGGCATCGGACTGCTCGAAGCGGGGAGCGCGGTCTTTACTTCGCACAACGGTGTGAGGATAGAGCTCAAGGCGGGAGATGCCGTTTATATCCCGAAGGGACAGATCTACCGCTCGGAATGGACGGGATCTCCCGACATCGCGTTTTATTCGATCTCCTTCGACTACGCCCAGCAAAACACGGCGGCGCACTACTATCCTCTGCAGAAGTTTTCATGCTCGGATGAAATTTTTGCCGCTGCCAAGAAGATGCGCTCACTTCTCAGAGAAGATGACGACGGCGGATACCGCGCCCTCTCGATATTCTATTCTCTCTATCCGGAAATAAAAAAAGCTCTTTCCACCGCAAGGCATAACACGAGCTACCTCGAGATAATGCAGGCGGTGAGCTACATAAAGCAGAACTGCACAGCGGACTTTTCCGTCTCGGCCCTTGCCAAGATGTGCAATATGTCAGAATCCAAGTTTTACGCCGCTTTCAAGGCAGGTACGGGTCATTCCCCTACCGACTACAAGAACCACATCAGGATCATGCGCGCCGAGCAGATGCTCGCTCAGAATTCCTGCTCAATCGAATACATATGCGAACAGCTGAACTTCTGCTCTCCCGCATACTTCAGACGGGTATTCAAGCAGCACACGGGTCAGCTTCCGAGCCAGATAAAGGCGTCAAAGAGCAGTATTTAAAGCAAAGGGGAGATCGATGCATGAAATTGGATATGTTATACAAAGACGGCGCCGTGCTCCAGAGAAACTCTCCTATTCTCGTCTCGGGAGAAGGTGCGGGAAAGCTCGGCATATCCTTTCTCGGATACAGCTATACCTTTGATATTACCGACGAAAAATGGAGCGTTACGCTCCCTGAGCTTGATGCGTGCGGTCCTTTTAAAATGAGCTTTTCGCTTGACGGCGAGGAATATTCCATTGAGGATATCTACGCAGGCGACGTATATCTCTGTGCGGGACAGTCTAATATGGAGATAATTCTTGAAAAATGCTACTGCGACAGAAGTGCACTGAAGGAGGATACCCTTCTGCGCTGCCTTGAGCTTCAGACGACCACAACGGAATACAAGTGGGCGCCCGCAACTCCCGAAAGCGTGCTGAAAATGACGGCTGTCGGTTATTATTTTGCAGAACATGCGAGAAGCGAGGGAGTTGCCGTAGGAATTATTTCCTGCAACAGAGGCGCTACCTCAGCCGAAAGCTGGATAGACAGAGACCTTCTTATCAAGCACGGTCTCTTCATCCCCGACGAAGAAAAAGCGGAGCGCGGGCTTCTCTTCTATCCGTATAACAAATGCGGAGAGCTTCATTCTCTGCTTTTTGATAAGATCGGCAAATACTCGATGCGCGCCTGTGTGTACTATCAGGGCGAGTCTAATGCAAGCCATCCGCATTCCCCATCCTACACCGAGCTTATGTGCCTGCTCATTGATTCATGGCGCGAGGAGCTCGGATGCCCCGCGCTTCCCTTCGTGATGACCGAGCTTTGCGACTTCGGTGAATATTCAAACGGCAAGATCAACTTTGCTGAGGTGCGGGAGCACCAGCGCAAGGCAGTGCAACGAAAGCGCGGAGAGGGCGTTTATTACATAACGACTACCGACCTTGGCGAGGTATGGGACATTCATCCGAGACGCAAAAAGCAGATAGCCGAGCGGCTCTGGAATGCCGTGAGATGCGAGGTGTTCGGGCAGAAATGCGAGTATTCGGGACCCTTTGCCGAGCGGGCGGAGCTTGACGGAAATACCGCGCGGATATACTTCTCACACTCGGCGCAAATGAGAGCGGAGGGCAAGGTTCGCACCCTCACAGCCCAGGACAAGGACGGCTCCGAGCTGAAGATACTCTCAGCCGAGCTTGTCGATGACCGTATCGAGATCAAAGCCGAGGGCGTGATCGCTCATATATCCCTCTTTTACCGAAACAATCCGATGACCAATATTTTCAACGGTGCGGGACTTCCCGCAACCGGATTTAGGTGCTGACAAAGGAAGGTAGCCTTGCCAAACATTTTTGCACAATTTCCTACACGCACAACAAAAACGAGCCGTAAGCTTTCTCGGAAGCTTACGGCTCGGTCTTTTATCGAATATTACTGCTCGGGGGTAGAATTGTTCTCTTCCCTCTTTTTCTGCATATTGCGCTTTTCCTCTTCTCTTGCTGCGGCGATCTTTGCGGCAACGTCGCCCTTGGATCTGTAGTTCTTGATATACGGGGTAGCGATAAACACCGCTACGATCATAATTACCAAAATTATCAGCACGAGGTCGAGCCAGTTGCTGCCCGGTATCTTAACGCCAAAAAGCTCAAGAAAGGCACTGGTCTTTGTGTTGGTCTTCTTTACCTTGGCGGTAACAGCAGACTGCCCCGAATATTCGGAAATATCCGCAAGAGAGGACTTATCGGAGCCTCCCTTCATGGCGACATCATTGATGCTGAGTCTCTCGTAAGGAGCCTCTTCCGAAGC
This sequence comes from Eubacteriales bacterium, assembly GCA_045586105.1. Taxonomy (GTDB): domain Bacteria; phylum Bacillota; class Clostridia; order Oscillospirales; family CAG-272; genus JAZMZS01. The sequence goes on from JAZMZS010000211.1 coordinate 52,016, forward strand.
CCCCTTAATAACGAACGCCGCCTTATCGGAGGCTATATCCAGCTTGACAGTCATGATCTTTATATCGTCGGCGGTAAGAGATGCGTTCGACTTATACTCTCCGCCGAGAAGCTTGATCTGGCGTGCATTTACCGCGTAGGCACCGCCCTTGGTGGTAATATCAAGCTTTGCGCGGTCATTCTGCGTTACTATGGCGTTTTCCGAATAAATACCGTCGCCGCCCGCCTCGATCGTCACCCTACCGTCGACGAAGGTCAGCTTCTTATTCATATCGAGGGTTGAAACAACAATACCCATATCGTCCGAGATAAGGCGGAGGGTTCCCTTTCCTCTGATGGTAAGGCTTCCCTCAACGCTGAGAGCGACCTTGGATGCCTTGATGGTATTATCCCCCTCAAGCTCGATCGTAGCGCCGCCCGGAAGACGTAGACCGTAGTTCTCGGGGGTATCGATCGTCATGTTGGTGAGGGTCAGCGTGTCTGAGGGGTTGTGCCAGAAAAGTCCCGTGCCGCGCTGATTCTTGTTTGCGTTTATAAGGTTTACCGTCTGAATGATAACGCCGCCCGTGGTCGTCTCGGGGGTGGTGTCCTGCGAGGTATTTACAGCCTCAGCGGCAAACGCACCGACACAAAGAACGCCGAACGCCATCACAGCCGCAAGTATGACCGACAGAGCAAGTCTGAATTTTTTCATTTTTCACTTCTCCAAAAAGTATAATACACTGCATACTATACCACACGCGGCAAAGAAAAGCAAGTAAAAAGCGAGATATTTCACACAAATATCACAATGTCCGTCAACTCTCGGGGTGCTTTGACACCTGCCCTTCAAAGAATTCCTCGTATCCCGACAACTCTATTGCAGGTACGTAGGTCTTTGCATAGACAGTATTGAGCCCAACAACTCCCGTCTTCTTGTAGAAGGTGTAGAACGGTATTCTCAGATACGGAACAGATCGTTTTTCGCTGTCCAAAACGCTTCCCGTCCTATATTCGATTCCGACATAATCATAGTCGTCAAAGCACACCTCTTCCTGCATTGCCATACACAGAGGACATACGTGAAAGCCGATCACGTATCCCTTTGATAACAGTTTCTCCGCTTCTTCAAGCGGCAATACCCTTGCATTGGCTACCGTCGAATATCTTTCACATCTGATCCGAGTATAGCATATTGAGTCAATTCTCAGACTGCGTATTCCGCCGGGTTCACTATCGTAAACGCTTAAGGTAAGACCTATATAGTCATATTCGGGATATCCCTGCCGTGTTTCGTCGCTGTAAGTAACGTACAAGTATGAATTTTCGGGCTTAGACGAATGGTAATACCTTCGGATCTCCGCCTCGGAAAAAGAAACGCCGAAAATGCGATACAACTCCTGCCTTACAGGCTCGAGCTTGTCGAGGATCTCCCCATCGGGATCTCTCATGTCCATAAGCAGAGGTTTCCCGTCGACCACAGAATAGGGTTTCGAATTATTTGTCGGAGCTGTCAGACACGCGGTGTTTATATACCCATTTTGAAAGAATCTGAGATAAAAGACGCCGAAATTTACATAACCACCAACAGCCATTTCACCCGTTTCAAGCTCCTCGATCGAATCATTCACACCGTTTTTGTGAAGTATAAGCTTGTAGCTGAGCTTCTCATCGCCGAGCGTTGTCAGCGTATCGACAACAAATCGTTCGAATTCTTTTTGATCACATTCTTTTTTGCCGCCGATATACTGATAGATCGGAAGATACTCTTCGCCGCCTATCTCGCCTACGTAGAGGTATTCGGGATCGGGGACGTATACCTTACTATATGCGTTAGTTGCTGCCGAGTCGGTATATTCTCTGAACATTTCCCCGACCTGCGAAGCGGAAAGCTCCCCGCCCTCCCAAACCGGAATCTCGGGAGCGCCCGGCTCACGCTTCAAAAGAAACGGCAGCGTCGCGGTCACCGCTATAGCAACGCAGGCGGCAAGAGCAGTCCATCTTGCGAGAAGCTTATTTCTCTTGTGTGCGGATGCGCTGAGTCTCTCGTCCTCAGAAATGAAGCTCTCAACGATATCCGAGTCAAGATCGCTGACGGCATCAAGAAACAGATCTTCTCTCATACGCTCCATCCCTCCTCCGTCAGTCTTTGCTTGAGGGCAAGCTTTATCGCAGATATCTCCTTGTTTACGGTCGCCTCGCTGCATCCGAGCAGGCGAGCCGTCTCCTTTATCGGACGGGCAACGTAATATCTGCTCATAAAAATATATGCTTGTCTCTTTGATAAGGAACGCAAGAACTCACTCAAAAGCTCGGCAAGTGCCTTCGCTTCGCTCTCGGAATACGCTTCTTCTCCGTCGGTTGCAAGATACCCAAGCTCGGACAGTGATACAGTAAGCTCCGAGGGGATGCGTTTTTTTCGTTTAGCGGTCTTGTATCTGTCAATCGCCGTTCTTCTCAGTATCGTAAGCAAAAACGCCCTTAGGACAGACGGCCTTGCAGGCGGAATCGAATTCCATGCTCCCATATAGGTGTCGTTTAGGCATTCCTCACTGTCCCCTTTGTCGTAAAGTATATTATACGCCGCAGAGTACAAAAGTCCCCTGTACTTGACGTCCGTCTCCTTGATAGCTTGCTCGTCACGCTTCCAGTAAAGCTCCACTATACTCTCATCACTCAAGCAAGCCGCGTTATTTTGCCCAAATTTCATGCTAAGCCTCCTTTTTTACAGTCGTCGGGGGAAACTCCCTTCAACAATACAGTCGACATATCTTCCCGAAACTGTAAAAACAGACTCGATTTTCGTTTTTTATTTCAACGCTTCAAGCGCACGCTCAAAACCCTCCGCTATTATTTTGGCGGTATGTATGCCGAGGGAATTCGTCTCCTCGTAGTGATCCTCGCCGAAAGGATCCTTTACGGTTTCGATATACGGCAATTCTTCGTTGAGCTTAAAGTTGCTCTGCGGCAGGATATATCCGAGCTCGTCG
>JAZMZS010000212.1:0-6413 GCA_045586105.1 Eubacteriales bacterium
AGGGATTCGAACCCTTGTGGGCGGGTGCCCAAACGGTTTTCAAGACCGCCTCGTTATGACCACTTCGATATCCCTCCGTGAATATGATGCATACTGTGCATTTTCATCGGTATTCTATTTTTCAGAACTGCTGTTTTGAATCGTTTTGTCACAGCGACCTATATATGTTATCATATCGAGTACGAGATGTCAAGAACAAATAATAATTTTTTTAAATATTTTTGTATTTACTATTGCATTTTCGAAAAAGATGTGTTATTATATCATGCGTGGGCAGTACGGAGAGATGGCTGAGCTGGTCTAAGGCGCACGACTGGAAATCGTGTGTGGGCTAATACCCCACCGAGAGTTCGAATCTCTCTCTCTCCGCCAAAAATCGACAGGTTTCGACCTGTCGATTTTTCTTTACATCCTTAGGACACAATTCAACGAAAAAGGTCATCGACGTTTGAAGCCGGATCGTTTTTGTACTTGACGTCAGTGAATTTGAAAGCCGCCGAGTCCGATCTCGCGGAAAACATCTATTCGATGTAAAAGCTCCTCCTTTTCGGGCTTGCAGTTGCGTGCCCTGAAGGGCGCCCCCGTGTATTCCGATACCGGTGACTTGAAAAATGGTACGTATATTTTAAAAGCGTCACGAATGGAGCGCGTCTCTGTATTTTTTCGGAGAGGTCCCGAAGCGGTTTTCAAAAAGTCTGTGAAAATACGTCGTATTGTTGTATCCGACCATTACCGAAATATCGCTCACGCGCATTTTCGTGGTGCGAAGCAGAAATTCCGCCTGCAAGAGCCGCTTTTCCTGTAAAAGCTCCGTGAAGGTCTTATTCGTTTTCTGCTTTATCTCGCGTGATAAAGAATGAAAGTCGTAGTGCGAGCGCTCCGCAAATTTCAAGAGCGTTCCGTCCGCATATTCGTTTTCAATGTATCGAAGGACCTCGAGGATAGTTCCTTTTTCAACGTTTTCAAGCTCGAAGGTCTCGGAGTGGTTGATAAATTCAAGCAGCAACAGTCCGAGCAGATATTCGTTGATCTTACGCTTGCCTTTTTTCTTCTCCACGAACGTAATAATGAGATTTTCAAAGAGATTGTGTATTTCGGTGATGTCCGCAGTCTTGAGATGAAGATAACCGCTTGAGCTCTCCTTTCCGGTTATGCAGTCGATTATAAAGCGGCGAAGCGGCGTTTCTTCCGAATCCATCATCTCGAGCGCCTTGTTAAAAAACTGCGGCATGATGATAAAGTTTACTATCAGATCATCCTTGCCGAGAGGGAACACCTCCTGCTCGGCGTGCTGATTTAAGATCAAGGTCTCTCCGCTGCAAAGCTCGACCCTTCTTCCGTTGATCATATGGGAGGATCTGCCCTTGCACATATAAGCGATCTCGATGTAATCGTGCGTATGCTTCGGGAAGTGCACGAATCGCGTGCCGGGACGAATTGCTATCATCTCGCCCTTGTCCATCAGCTTCTGTGCGTTGATCGTGTTTTCTTCGCTCTGCATATAAATGTTTCGATCGATAATGAGAGAACCGTCTAAAATGGCCTGTTCCTCTGCGGTTATTATGGATAGCTTCTCAAGTATTTCCCGTTTCATTGTTTGCTCCGCTCAATCCGATTATTATCTCTTTGAGCATATAATAATAGAATTTTATTCGTTTTTCAATAGAAAAACGCAATTTTCAAATAGTAACGGTAAAGAAAAAGAAAGATCCGTCAAGCTTTGCGAGAAAGGTTGTTTTTTTAGTCAAATAAGGTCGTTGAAATTCTGTGTGCAGATAGTGTAAAATAATATATATAGTTAGTATATATAGTTAAGAAAAAAGCAAAACGTGGGAATATCTATGAAAGGATATGAGAAGATGTATATATCAGACTTGAAGGTGAATAATCTCGTTGAGCCTCTCGGCATCGACACAGTTCCGAAGTTTAGTTGGCTAAACAATATGCCGGGGTATGCCCGCTCGCAGAGCGCGTACAGGATAATCGTTGCGTCCGCTGCCGAAAAAGCGGAGGCGCACGAGGGCGACGTCTGGGACAGCGGAAAGGTCGGGGGCGGTCTTAACTATGATATCGTTTACGGGGGCGATGCACTTGCTTCACGTTCCGAATATTACTTTGCAGTGCAGGTCTGGGACGAAAAGGACGGCTCAGTCTGGAGTGAGGTATCAAGGTTCGAAACGGGATTTTTTGACGATTCCGAGTGGAGTGCCGAGTGGATCGGCATTACTGACGGCGAGCGCGTTGAACGTGATATCGATCTTTTAGGGGCAAGCAGGATATGGCTTACAGCCGGTGCGGAGCCTCAAACGAACGTAAACGAGTATTTCCGTGTGCGGTTTGCCCTTGACGAAGACAAAGAGGTCGGCGAGGTCCTGCTTGCAACTGTCATGGATGGCTGCGGCTATATATTTGTAAACAGAGCAAGCGTACTCAGAGTCAGAGATAACAAGGATAAAAGGAAAAAGGGGGACGTAGTAAATATTACTCCCTTTGTAAAAAAAGGAGACAATATCCTCGGTGCAAGAGTTGTGAATTCGGACGCAAGCGCAGGCTTTATAGCAAAGATCGAGGTGCGCTACACCGATGGAAGCGTTGATACTGTCGTTACCGACAGTACTTGGAAATGCTCAAATAACGTCGACCCCACCTCGGGATGGAAGCGGTTGGAATATGATGATACCTTGTGGGTCTGTCCCGATAGGGTAATTGAATACGGAGGTGCACCGTGGGAATGCGACGTCCTGCCTTCCACGATGCAGGTGGAGCTTGGCGCGGGCGCGCCCATGCTCCGCAAGACCTTTGACATAGCAAAAGAAGTGAAAAAAGCAAGGCTTTTCGTCTCGGGACTTGGTCTGTACGAGCTTTACGTAAACGGTATTCATCCCGACGACAGCGTGCTCAATCCCGCTCATACGCAGTATGACGATACCGTTCATTACCGCGTATATGACGTTACAAAATTGCTTGCCGCAGGTAAAAACGTACTTGCAACAGAGCTTGGAAACTACTTTTACAACTGCGATTTCTACGGCTGGATGAAATGGTCGGTTGCAGACTACCGCGACGATCCGAAGCTTCTTTGCGAGCTTCACGTAGACTACGCCGACGGTACGTCCGAGGTGATCGTTACCGACGAAAGCTGGAAGACCTACGAATACGGTCCCACCACCTATAACAACATCTACCAGGGCGAGCATTATGATGCAAGACGTGAGGTGAAGGGCTGGACGATGCCTTCCTTTGACGACGGCTCGTGGAGAAATGCCCGAAAGGCGGAGCCGCCTGCGGGCGAGCTTGTATTTGAAAACATGGAGCCGCTCCGCCGTCTTATTACCTTCAAGCCCGAAGTGTCTGATAAAGGCAACGGAACGTACGTGCTCAAAAATCCGGTCATGACTACGGGCTGGGCAAGGATCAGGCTCAGCGCTCCTGCGGGAACCGATATCAGGATCACCTACGGTGAAAAGCTCGACGAAGCGGGATTTGTCGTGCCTGTGAAGACGGGCTATCTTCTGCAGGTGGACAGGTTCATCACAAGCGGCGGTGAGGACGTATACGAGCCTAAGTATTCCTACAAGGGCTACGAATACGTACAAATTGACAATTACGGCGGTGAGCTTAAAGCAGACGACGTCGAATGTTATCTTATAGCAAACGATATCACCGCTATATCCGAATTTGAAACGGGTGACAGCCGAATAAACTATATGCACGATATGATGCTTCGCACGGTCATGAATAACCTGCAAAGCAAGCTTACCGACACTCCCGTGTACGAAAAGAATGGCTGGACGGGGGACGTCAACTTTGCCGTTGAGTCCTTAAACTACAGCTACGATCTTTCAAACGTACTTCCGAAGATCCTCAGAGACATGAGAGATACCACCAATGAAAACGGCGTCGTGAATCAGATCGCGCCCTCCGCTTCAACGGGCGGAAAAAGCATACCGATATGGTCGTCAATATTTATAAGCGGCTATTATGAAAACTATCGCACGAACGGTGTCTTTAGTGCTATTGAGGCGAATTATGACAGTATCCGCCTGCAGACTCTCGATTACGTAAGGATCATTAAAGAAAACGGCTGGGTATGGATCACGGAAAGCTATGCCGATTGGGTCAGCCCGAATCCTTCGGGAGCGTATACGACGGGCAGGACTACACACGCACCCGAGGGCGCAGGTATTATCGGAAGTGCCTTCGTTTACCGTACTCTCGGACAGATGGCAGAGATGGCGGATATGCTCGGCAAGAGCGGGGATGCAGAGGAATACCGCAGTGCAATGGCAAATATCTATACTGCGTTCAACAGGACGTTTTACGATCCTGACAAGGGATACTACGACACCGGCTTCTGGCTCGAGCGGTTCGATGCAGGGCGCACCAAGTACCGTCAGTCATCGAATATAATTCCCCTTATGTTCGGGCTTTGCCCGAAGGAGTACGAGGCAGGTGTAGTTGACAGTATCGTAAACGACATAAAAGCAAAGGACTGTCACCTTGACGTAGGTGCGGTAGGCACAAAGTATATCCTTCCGATGCTTTCGAAGTACGGACACGGCGATATCGCAATGGCTCTCGTTCATCAGGATACTTATCCCTCGTGGGGCTATTGGATAAAGCTCGGCGCCAACACCTGCTGGGAAACCTACGAATCAAACGCGCGTTCGCGCAATCATTTCTTCCTCGGCACCTATACCGATTGGTTCTACAAGTATCTTGCGGGCGTGCGTGACTTTACAAACGGCTATGAAACGGTCGTGTTGAAGCCCGAGATACACCCCGAGATAGGATACGTAAATTATTCTCTGAAAACCGTTCGCGGTGAGCTTCGCAGCTATTGGAGATTTACAGAGGATAATAAGCTCGTGTGGGAAGTTACCGTTCCCGTAGGTACTACGGCATCCGTGTATCTGCCCGCAGATGCGGATATCGGTGCATACGCGTGTATTACCGATAACGGTGATCACCTTACCGTTCCGTCGGGAGATTACACCTTCGTAATGGACGGCGGATCTTTCGCGTCCGTTTCGTGAAGGACGGAGAAATACGGAGACTCGCTTGAGTTGTTATCAAAAAACGAACGGACTGCGTGAAAGTGCGGTCCGTTTTGTTATGAAAACGATTTTTGCTCTTGACTGTATACCGCTTGTGCGGTAGTATGTTATAGAGACCTCGGTGACGGAGCGGGCTATACGTCGGATAGCTTCTCACGGTAACGCTCTTTGACAACCGTAAGGAAAGGAAAGATACCGTATGACTGAAAATAAACCACAGAAAAAGAGCCTCGACGTAGGCGTAAGATCCTTCATCGGAGCTATTGCGGTGATACTCGTGCTGATGATAGCCTCCTATATTCTCACCCTCGTCATACCGGGCGGGCAGTATATGCGCGTTACCGATGAGGCGGGAAATACGACGGTAGATATCAGAAACGGTTTTACCTATATCCGCGGAGGACTGCCGTTCTGGAAATGGGCGCTTTCCCCTGTGCTCGTGCTCGGTGCCTCGGGCGGTGGAACGCTGATAGCGGTCATCGTCTTCCTGCTCGTAATAGGAGGCGTTTTCTCGGCCCTTGACAGATGCGGGCTTATGAAGCATATGCTTGACCGTGTCGTTTCTAAATTCGGCGGAGCGAGATACCGCCTGATGGCGGTCGTTGCCTTCTTTTTCATGGCTCTCGGTGCTATGATAGGCTCGTTTGAAGAATGCGTCCCCCTCGTGCCGATAGTCGTTGCGCTGGCTGTAAAGCTCGGCTGGGATCCCTTGACGGGACTCGGCATGAGCCTGCTCAGCGTCGGATGCGGCTTTGCATCAGGTATCTGCAATCCCTTTACGGTCGGTGTCGCACAGGAGCTTGCGGGACTTCCTATGTTCTCGGGTGCATGGCTGAGAATAGTTGCATTCGCTTGCATATACGTCCTTCTGATGTGCTTTCTCGTTTTCCGTGCAAAGCGCCTTGACAGACAGAGAGTCGGAGAGCTTTCCTATATCGATATATCCGACATATCATCTGACAAAAGAATGGACCGTGCACTTTTACTTTTTGCCCTGATACTTGGTCTTGGAATTGCGGCTATACTTTGCTCGGGCTTTATTCCCGCACTCCAAGACTACACTATGATAATTGTCGCTGTCATGTTTCTCTGTGCAGGTGTTGTATCTGCTCTTGCTTCCGGAATGGGCGCAGGTAAGCTCGGTAAAGCATTTCTCGACGGCGTTCTGAGCATACTTCCCGCCGTCCTGATGATACTGATGGCTTCAAGCATCAAATATACCCTTGAGGAGGCGTACACGCTCGATACCGTGCTTCATTACGCGGTCGATCTTGCGGATAAGCTTCCCGATTGGAGCGTAATTCTCTTTATTTATCTTATAGTACTGTGTATGAATTTCTTTATTCCCTCAGGCTC
>JAZMZS010000213.1:0-29676 GCA_045586105.1 Eubacteriales bacterium
AGCGCCGACCGCTTTGGTCGGTGCATTTTCTTTGCCCCAAGCTCGCGCCCCCGCGCTCGAAGCACTAACCCCCGACACGGAGCGTAGCATAGCCTTCCCCGGTGGGGAGCGCAGCGCGCGAGGGGAGTGAATGACAGCCTAAACGGCTGTCAGAGCCCGAGCGTGACCGAGCCGCAGCGAGACAGGGGGACCGCGCGCCGGGGTTCCCCGAAAATGCTTGCATTTTTGGGGGTTCGCGGCTGGCGGTGGATGAGGTCGCTCCGTTCCGACATAGCGTCGCCCCCGACCGAGGCACTAACTAACGATACCGAGCGTAGCGCGTAGGGGAGGGGCTCGTCCCCTCCCGAGACTAAACCCAAACAAGCGGTACGGGTCAAGCCCGTACCCTACAAAAAAACGTCGCCCGCGAAATAGGCACAGACTAACGAGCGCGTGCCTTGTGCTGAAGGTGCCGCGGGACACGGTGGATGAGGCTTTTATACTATGTTAAAAATCAACCGTCGTTTGATTTTATCAATGTTACCTCTATTGTAATCAACTGCGATTTGTGATAGTATGAATACAAGGAAAGCGGCTTTCAATTTTTTAAAGGAGAAAGATATATGAGCGTTGAAATAATAGGAAAACAAATCGCGTCTATGCGCAAGGAAAGAGGAATAAAGCAGGAGGAGCTTGCGACGTTCGTTGGTGTTAGCACGCAGGCGGTATCGAAATGGGAAAACGGAGGTGTTCCCGATACAGACCTTTTGCCTAAGATCGCAGAGTTTTTTTCGGTTTCTATAGACTCGCTGTTTGGACGTGATATTACCGATTACAGTGACCTGCAGTCCGTATTGATGGAGAAGATAGCCGAGACTGAGTGTGAGGGTCGTATTTGGCAGGTTTTTGAGCATTGTTGGGATATGGAACGTGCTTTGATGCCTATTAGAAACTGGGTCGGCAAAGAGAGTGTGAAAGAATACGAAAAAGGAATCGAAAAAAACGCGCAACATTATTCTTCGATAGCAACTGATCACGGATTTACAAGGATGGGGATAGCGAATCGACTGCAGTATTTTTTGATCGTTCCCGAAACGAAAGACACCGATGCGGCATTTTTCAATGGAATTGATTATACGCCACTTTTCAGAGATTTTTCCGACAAGGATGTTTTCGATGCTTGTGTTATGCTTAATAAGCGAGAGCACACGAAGGCGTTTACAACATTTTTGATTGTTAAACAATTGGGTGTGTCGGAGGAAAAAGCAAATGAAATAATTAAAGTTCTGTTGAAATATCAGCTGATAAGTTCTTCCCAAATTGAAATGGATGATGAAATCAAGACCATTTATCATTTCAGACCTACGTCGTCGTTTGTTGCATTTCTGATCTTTGCTCGTGAATTGATTGACAAGCCTGATCATTTTTCATACTATTCTAATGACAGAACAAAACCGTATTTTAAGTAACAGTTGAGTTTGCGTGTTGAATTTGTTATTGAGTGCAAATTCAAGATCCCGCCTTACGGCGCGCTTCGCGTTCGAATCGGTCGCGTACGCGACCTCCCTCAGGATGACGCATGGCGTAAATCGGTTACAGCTTCGAGCGCGGTGCGCGAGCTTGGGGCAAAGAAAAAAGCACCCCGTAAGGTCGTGGAGTGCTAAAAGGTTTTTGAAAAGGGGTGCGGGGAAAAACTTTTTGCAAAAGTTTTTCCCCGCATTATTTCTAATTCATTCTAATTACTTCTCGTTCTTCTTAGCAAATGCCTTGTCTGCCATGCCTGCGTAGAGGGAGAATTTCTTTATCTCCTCCGGATCGTAGGGGCGGAGATTGGGACGCAGCAGATCGTGCTGCCACTTTGTCATCTCAAGCTTTTCGCCTCTTGCGTAACGCTTCCAGCAAGCCTCCCACGGCTCGTGTCCTCTGAACTTACCGTTGACGAATCCCCAGTTGAAGATGCCGACGTTGTTGTTGTAGTAGAGGGGAAGGTGGGTAGCTACGTTATTGAACTGAACTCTGTGGAGCCACTCGGTGTTGAGCATCGGGCGGTCGTACTGACGGAGAAACTCGATTACTCTGACGGAGTGGTCGAGAGAGCCGTAGTCGTGATAGCTTATGATATCCGAAAGCTCAATTGCGATAGTCTCCTCCTCGGTGAGGATATTGGACTTAGGCATTCTCCAAACGTCTGCACAGAGAGGCTGAATGGGATCGTGTGAGCGGAATATCTCAAACGCGCGCTTCATGTGGGGAACGGAAAGGGTGCCTCTTGAGGAGTTGCCGGGCTCGTTCCAGATGTTCCAGACGATAACTCTCTCGTCCTTAGCGTAGCGGGAAGCGAGGTCCTCGCAGTATTCGTAGAACTTCTCTGCAAGCTCGGGCTCGTCTACGGGGCTGTAGAGAGGCGTGGGGTTTGCGGCGGGAGGCGTAGGAGGGGCGGGCGGCTCGGTGCTCGGGAATACGCCGGGGATAAACTTATAGTTGTTGTCAAAGGAGCCGTGGAATACGCCGGGGTTGATCTCGCCGAAGTCGGGCTTCTTCTTAGGTCTGCCGCCGTCCGAGATGAGAACGAACAGAACGCCGAGACCGTTCTCGTGGCAGATATCGAGAAATTCCTCTACGTTCTTGAGGAAGCTCTCGCGCTGATACATCCATACGTCAAAGGCAAGGAACTGTCTGACCGCATTAAAGCCGATCTGCTTTGCAAGAGCAAGCTCGCGGCGCATCGTTTCGACCTTCTCCGCATGGTTGTATTCCTGCCACATCTCGACCCAGCCCGAGCAGTCGGAGGGAACGAAGTTGAAGCCGCGTATCCAGGGGCGGGAGTTATACCACTGCCATGCTTTTTCGTTTGACCATTTTTCCATCATAATGATTTCTCCTTAGTGATCTGTTTATAAAATTGGTTTTAAAATCTTATTTAGAGTGAGAGAACATCCACTCGAGCAGCCCCTCGGTGTTTGCCGCCGCAACGAAGCATCCCTGAGCAGCGTGTCCGACGCCCTTGTAGACGGTGAGCTTAGCATCCTTGGCGCCCATGCCGATAAGGTTGTCGTAAAGTGTTTGACTTCCGACAATGTTTACCGTCGTGTCTGCATCCCCGTGGAAGAGCCATATCGGCACGTCCTTGATAAGGGAAGCCTTTGCGGGATCACAACCTCCCGCGACGGGAACTATCGCCGCGTAGAGATCGGGGTAGGTCATTGCCATATATATCGTAGCAAATGCACCCATCGAGTTTCCGTAGCCGTATACTCTGTCCGCGTCTATCGGAAGTGTCTTCATCTGCGTATCGAGCAGCTCCTTTGCCGCCTTGAGCCACTTGGATATCGGCGTCTTCTCGAAGTCATACGTACCCGGCTTGTAGTCTACGTTTACCCACTTTTGTCCTTTGGGGTGCTGGGGTGCTATGATGATTACCTCGTTTTTGTATTTCTCGGAGGCGGTTACGTTCTTTACAAACTGAGCGACCGTCTGTGATATATGCTCACCGCTCGTGCCTACGGAGCCGAGACCGTGCATGAAGAGAATTACGGGATACTCCTTCGAGGGGTCGAGGTTTTCGGGAAGATATATCTGATAGGGAAGCGCGATCTTGTTAGACGCTTCAAAAACCTCAAACGTCCAGCCGGGCTTGGTCTCGACCTTCTCTTCGGGTGCTTTTTTAACTATATTCAGGTCTTCCGGAATAACGAAGCCCTTGTTTGAAGCGCTGACGTACATATTGATCAGATCCTTTACTCCTGCTCTTATCCCTCTCTCGGTGAGAGCGTTGATAACTATCTTCTTGCCTATGACCTTTATTGCGTATTCGTCCTCGCCGATCTCGGATCTCAGCTGAGCGGATTCGGGGCGGTTCGTTTGACCGATAAGTATCTCGTACTCACCGATCTCGGTAGCGCTTGCCTTTTTAGGAAACATATTTACCGAATACGTGTTGAATACCGCCTCTCTCAGATCCTGACAGTCAGAGTAGAGATCGAGAGCATCGTCGTAGATTATCGAGTAGACCGCCTTTCCGTCCTGTATAAGAACGAGCCCGCCCGATGTCTGCGGAGCTTGAGTGTCGGTGCCCGTGACCTGCGGCTGAGAGATTACGCCGGCATTCGATCCGCACGAAACGAGCAGAACGAGAGGTGTCAACAGACAGGCTAAAAGCGTGATGATCTTTTTCATATTCCGTCCTCCTGAAAATTTGGTCACAGAGCCATAACCGCTTGGTGCTCCTTATATACAAGTATAACTTATAATTACAAAAAAGTAAACCTATTTTTATGTTTTTGCGTTGATAAAAATAAAAAGTCGGGCGGTCATGCGACCGCCCGCTGTTTGTTGAATATTAGCTTTACGCCTGTTTCTTCGCGGTAAGCATCTTGATGACGAAGAGAGTACCTATGGTGAGTGCAATGCCAAGTCCGAGAGTTACGAATACGTTCTGAACGAAGCCTGCAACTACGTAACCGACAAAGGATATCGCCGCAACGGTGACCGCATAGGGGATTTGAGTGGATACATGGCTGACGTGATCGCACTGAGCGCCTGCACTCGACATGATGGTGGTATCCGAGATAGGCGAGCAGTGGTCGCCGCAGACTGCACCTGCGAGACAAGCGGAAAGACCGATGATGTAGAGCTCGCTTCCGGGCTCGAAGATAGCGGCAACGATCGGAATGAGGATTCCGAAGGTACCCCAAGAGGTTCCCGTAGCGAATGCGAGACCGCACGCAACGAGGAAGATGATAGCGGGCAGGAAGTTTGCAAGTCCTGCAGCAGCGCTGGTCATAAGCCTGTCAACGTAGTTAGTAGCACCGAGAAGGGTGGTCATGTTCTTGAGAGCGGTAGCGAAGGTAAGGATAAGGATAGCGGGAACCATCGCGTTAAAGCCCTTCGGGATAGCATCCATAGCGTCCTTGACCGTGATCACGCGGCGGCATACGAGGAATGCAATGGTAACGACCAGTGCTATCAGAGCTCCCCAGGGAAGACCGACGGTAGCGTCGGTATCCGAGAATGCGGTGATGAAATCGGCACCGTCGAGTATTCCGCCTACGTAAACGAGAGCAAATACGCATACGCCGATAAGCACGATAATGGGAAGGATAAGGTCGATGACCTTGCCGTTGTGATTGTATTTCTCATCGTCGCTTGCGTTTCCTGCAGGAGCGACCGTAAACAGATCTCCGGCAAGAGCGTTCTTCTCATGCTTTCCCATAGGACCGTAATCAAACTTCATAAAGGATATAGCGATAACGAATACGAGAGTAAGCAGAGAGTAGAGGTTGTATGGGATAGCCTTTACGAACATAGCGATTCCGCTCGTTCCCTCGGGAGCGTATGCGGATACTGCCGCAGCCCAGGAGGATATGGGAGCTATCATACAGATGGGAGCCGCGGTAGCGTCGATGAGGTATGCGAGCTTAGCACGGCTGATCTTGTGGGAGTCCGTTACGGGGCGCATTACGCTTCCGACCGTCAGACAGTTGAAATAGTCGTCGATAAAGATAAGCACGCCGAGAGCGAAGGTAGCGAGATGCGCACCTACTCTGGTCTTGATGTGCTTCTGTGCCCATCTTCCGAATGCCGCAGAGCCGCCCGCCTTGTTGACAAGTGCGACCATGATGCCGAGGATAACGAGGAATATGAATATTCCCGACTGTCCTTTTACAGCACCGATAAGACCGTCGTTGATAACTGCATCCATCGTGCCGAGAGGAACAAACTCACACGCGAACAGTCCGCCTGCGAGAATACCGATGAAGAGGGAAGAATAAACCTCCTTCGTGATAAGAGCGAGTGCTATCGCTATGATCGGAGGAATGAGTGCCATGAAGGACGAATAGTACCTTCCTGCGGCAACCGTACCTGCACCCTCGCAGGTCTCGCACGCCGCTTCGTCTACTACGCCCGCACCCTCACAGTCGGCACAGTCCATTACGCCCGGTCCCTTGAGGACGAAGGCAAGAACGACTACGACGACGAGAGCAACGAGAATAGCACACGCTTTTACAAGATTGCTGTTTTTCATTGTGTTCTCCTTAATATAAAATAAAATACGGGTATATGTTACCATATCATTAACAATTTGTCAATAAATACTGAGTTTTTTTGGCGCTTTTTGTCAATAATGTCGAGAACATGATGCTGTTTTGCGGCAACGGGCTAATTTCCCTTGTTTTCGTATTCCTTGAAGTGTGCCTTGACTGCGGCAAACGATCTGTCGCTGATAACATGCTCGATACGGCAGGCATCCTCGGATGCAGTCTTCTCATCGACTCCGAGTGCAGTCAGCATGCAGCTGAGAACTGTATGACGCTCGTAGATCTGCTCTGCCGCGAGACTGCCCGATCCTGTGAGAGTAATATATCCATCGTCTGCTACGGTTATATATCCGTCCCTCTTGAGAATGCCGACGGCTCGGCTGACAGAGGGCTTGGAATAACCGAGATATGCGCCGATATCGATCGAGCGCACCCTTTCGTTTCTTTTTGACAGTACGTATATCGCTTCCAGATACATTTGTCCCGATTCGTGAAGTGCCATTGTCCTAACCTTCCTTGTCCGTTGTTGTTTGCGAGTAGTATAAGCAGATTATAACATACCTAAAACCGTTTTTCAATGGCCGCCGCGGCTGTTAGCAGGCGCTAACTTTTTGTGCAAAGAGTTGATAAAGGCAGGAGCTTTGTACATCGGGAGAGGTGTATTTTAACAAAAAGAACAAAAAATGTAAAAAAATATTGATTTTTACCCGTTGGTATTGTAAACTATAACACAGTTAGTCATTGCTAACTTGCGCATTTGTAGAGCTTGGTGTAATAATAACCTTAAAGGGGTAGTGAAATGATAGACAAAAAACTGATCCGTCTGTTAGGCAAGAATATCAAATACGTGTTTGCGTGCGTCTTGCTTATGCTCGTCGGAATGCTCTCGAACATAGGCATTACCGCATCGATCTGCCTTGCGCTCAGCCGCGCGGTAAATCTCGGAGAGGGCGGCGGCGCGGCAGCTTTCGTGCTGCCCGCAGTTAGCGCTGCGGTGTGCGTTGCTGTCAGATATGCCGCGTCTCGCCTCGTGGGTGAGCTCAGGGATATTATCGGCAGAAGCGCCAAGAAGGATCTGCGCGAGCGAATTTACGAGAAGATAGTAAAGCTCGGCGTCAGATCTACCGACGGCATGAGCATGGCGGGGCTTACTCAGGTGTCGATGGAGGGAGTGGAGCAGCTCGATCTCTATTATTCCTCATATATCCCGCAGTTCTTCTACGCGATGATGGCGCCCTTTGTGCTGTTCGCGTTTACTGTCGGGATAGAATGGCGTGTGGCGGCGGTCCTTCTTGCCTGCGTTCCGCTTATCCCTGTCTCTATTATCGCAGTCTCAAAATACGCAAAAAAAATATTTGCCAAGTATTGGGGAAAGTACACCTCTATGGGAGATTCCTTCCTTGACAGCGTTCAGGGACTGAAGGAGCTGAAGATATTCCGCGCGGATGCGGCGCGCCACGTCAAAATGAACGAGACGAGCGAGGAATTCCGTAAGATCACGATGAAGGTGCTCGTCATGCAGCTTGCGAGCACAACGATAATGGACCTTGTTGCTTACGGAGGCGCGGGAATAGGCATTGCGGTTGCTGTAATGGCGGTGAAAAACGGTGCCATTACCCCGATAAGCGGACTGTTTTTGATACTGGTGGCGGTCGATTTCTTCTTGCCTCTGCGCGCTTTCGGTTCTGCCTTCCACGTAGCTATGAACGGCGCCTCGGCAGGTAAAAAGATCATGTCTTTGCTTGAACAGCCCGATCCCGTCTGGGGAGACGGGGAGGTAGAAAAGACCGACGTAGCTCTTCGGGGAGTTACCTTCTCCTACGACGGCGTTAGAGACGTGCTAAAGAACGTTACGCTTGATTTTCCCGAGCGCGGCACGAGCGCGATCGTGGGAGAGTCGGGATGCGGAAAATCGACCGTGGTCAATATGCTTTTCGGTGCGTTCAGACCGAAGGAGGGTAGTGTGACCGTAGGAGGCAAAAGCATCGAGACCCTTCGGAGAGAGTCCTACTATTCGCACCTTGCAGTAGTCAGCTACAACACCTATATATTCAACGAGACGGTGCGCGAAAACTTCGCGCTCGCAAATGAAAAAGCAACCGACGAAGAGATATATGCGGCTCTTGAAAAGGTAAACCTCGAGGACTTCATACGCGAGCGTGGAGGGCTTGATGGCGTAATTACAGAGGACGCGTCGAATATCTCGGGAGGACAGAAGCAGCGTCTTGCGCTTGCCGTCAATCTCGTAGCGGACAAAGATATCTACGTTTTCGACGAAGCGACGAGTAACATAGATATCGAGAGCGAGGCGATAATAATGGCAAATATCAAGGAGCTGTCAAGAGAAAAGAGCGTTATCGTGATATCGCATAGGCTTGCAAACGTAACTCCGTCCGACCGTATCTATTATATGAAAGCGGGAGAGCTTGCGGAGAGCGGGACCCACGAGGAGCTGATGGCGCTCGGCGGAGGGTATGCAAAGCTCTATACTACCCAAAAGCAGCTTGAGCAAGGATATGCGGAGGTGCAAGATGAAGAATAAAAGAAAGCTTCGCAGAAACGGAGCGGTGATCATGTCGCGGCTCGTTCTGCTTCTCGGAAGTCTTGCGTATATTATGCTTCTTGCGGTGATCAACGGCTCGGTGGGAGCACTGTGTGCTATGGGCGTTACGGTGTTTGGTGCCGTCGGAGTGGCAAAGGCGCTCGGAGAGAGCGTTGCGCTTTCATACGCCGCTATTGCTGCGCTTGCCATTGCGTGCGGTGCGGTAAGAGGGTTGCTCAGATATTTTGAACAGTACTCAAACCACTACATTGCGTTCAGGCTTCTGGCGGTGCTCCGTAGCAAGATTTTCGGAGCATTGAGGGAGCTTTGCCCCGCTAAGCTTGAGTCGAAGCAAAAGGGCTCCATTATTGCTATGATAACCTCGGATATCGAAACGCTCGAGGTCTTTTACGCGCACACCCTCTCGCCAATATGCATAGCGGTGGTAAGCTGCGCGTGCGTGCTTGCTTTCGTAGGAAGCGTAGCGGGAATATATGTTGCGCTCGTGGCGCTCGTCGGCTACGCAGTTGTCGGTATTGCCGTTCCGATGATATCATCCTCGGCTCTCAAAAAACCGGGCGTGAGATACAGAGCGGAGTTTGCGGGCTTTAACGCGTACTTCCTCGACAGCATAAAGGGAATAAAGGATATCGTTCTCAACAACTCGGGTGAGGAGAGAAGAAACAGGGTAAACGAGAGATCCGACGTGCTTCTCTCGGAAACGAAAAGGATGAAGCGCGCCGTTTCGCGCGCAAGCGCGGTAACCGAGCTTTGCGTATCGGTGTGCGTGGTTGCTACGATCGCCGTCGGTATTTTCCTCGTAGCCTCGGATATGCTTTCGGTCGGAAGAATGGTGATAGGCGTCGTTACGGTCGTCGGCTCGTTCGGACCCGTTATCGCAATATCCGCGCTTCCCGGAAACCTCACGCAGACCTTTGCTTCGGGTGACCGAGTGCTCGACCTGCTCGAGGAGAAGCCTGCCGTGTCGCCCGTGGAAAACGGAGCCGAGGTGGATTTTGAAAAGCTCGAGGTAAAGGGGCTTTCCTTCTCCTACGACGAAAGCGCGAAGGTGCTCAGCGACGTTTGTATGTATGCCGAAAAGGGCGAGATCGTCGGTATAATAGGTGAATCCGGTTGCGGAAAATCCACGTTTTTGAAGCTGCTGCTGAGATTCTGGCAGAAGGATGCGGGAAGCGTTGAATACAACGGTATTGACGTCGATGGTATCGACCCCGACAGCCTTGCGCGGAACGTAAGTATGGTTAGTCAGGTGACCTATCTTTTTGACGAGACTATAGAGGACAATCTCCGCATAGCCGCACCCGACGCAACGCAGGAGCAGATAGAGCAAGCGTGCAGGATGGCGTCGGTGCACGATTTTATACTCACTCTGCCCGACGGCTACAAAACGAGGGTAGGTGCGCTCGGGGATAATCTTTCAGCGGGAGAGAAACAGCGTATCGGACTTGCACGCGCCTTTCTGGGCGGAAGCAAGCTGATCCTGCTTGATGAGCCTACGAGCAACGTAGATAGCATAAACGAGGGAATGATCCTTAAGTCGCTTAAGGAGCATAAAAGCGGCAGGTGCATAATCCTCGTTTCCCACCGTGAATCCACGATGGCGATAGCCGATAGAGTCTACCGTGTTGAGAAGGGCAGAATGCACGAGGCGGGATAGCCCGTTTCGGCATTGGCGGAAAAGATATCAGAATCAAAAAAAGCTTCCTGCGAAGCGGCAGATGCCGTTTTGCAGGAAGCTTTTCTTATTTTGAATACTTGAACACTATATCCTTTGCGGTGAAGAGCACTTCCATGTAGCAGTATTCCGCATAACCGGTCTTATACCTGTATACTGTGTATACAACATCGGAATTGTCAACAATGAGAGTTGCCGTAATATTGCCGTTCGATTCCTTTTTGATAGACTTTACCGTATAGGGAGAGCCGTTTACCGTCTTTGAATCTATAGGCTCGCGTACCCCGCGGTCATTTACCCAATCCCCTTCGAGATACGAGATGAGGGGATCGTCTGACGAGGTGTCGGGGGGCAGGGTCGCGGGAGGCAGATCCTCGTACCATTCGGTCTCCATGGGGACGAACAGCGAGCAGGAGCACAGCGAGAGAAGCGCACATAGCGTGCACAGGGCGCAGAGAAGCTTTTTCTTTGTCATATGTAATTACCTCCGGACGGGACGGGTGTCATTTTCGATTATTTTAGCATATTCTTTGCACTAAATCAAGCAATTGAGAAAAATAATGACTTTTTTACACTTTAGTCATTGAAACCCGGATACTTTTTATATATAATAGTATATTAGATCAGTATGCCCGTCGGCAAATAATAAAGCATTGAAAGAAAAGAGAGCTATGAGTCTGAAAGATAAAGTCCGCGAACGTTTTGAGAAAAAAAAGATAGCCGTTATCGGAATAGGAGTATCAAACCTGCCGCTTATCAAATTTCTGCTTGATGCGGGTGCATCAGTCTGCGCGAGAGATATAAAGCCCCTTGAGGAGCTTTCCCCCGAGGTAAAGACCCTGTGTGAGGAAAGAGGTCTCAGTGTTATATGCGGAGAGGGGTATCTTGACGGGATCGAGGAGGAGATAATATTCCGCTCCCCCGGTCTTCGCCCCGACACACCCGCGATCGCCGCTGCTGTGGCAGCGGGGGCTAAGCTGACAAGCGAAATGGAGCTGTTCTTCGCACTTACCCCCGCACGCATAGTTGCTATTACGGGAAGCGATGGGAAGACCACGACGACCACCCTTACCTACCTTCTGACCAAGAGCCTGCTCGAGTGCTCGGGCGGGGAAGGGCGTGCATACGTAGGAGGGAATATCGGCGCACCTCTGCTGCCGTTCGTCTACGAAATGACCGAGCGGGATGTGTGTGTGGTCGAGCTTTCGAGCTTCCAGCTGCAGAGCATGAGCGACTGCCCCGATATTGCGGTGATCACCAATGTCACCCCCAACCACCTCAACTGGCACACGGGTATGGATGAATATACAGAGGCAAAGAAGAATATCTACAGAGCCGAAAGATGCACCCGCCTCGTGCTTAATCTCGATAATGGCGTTACGAGGGACATAGTTGAGCGCGAGAGTCTCGAGGGAATAAAGAAGATAGCCTTCTCCCGCACGGAGACGTGCTGCGAGCAGGCGGACGGTATGCTCTATCTTGACAACGGCAATGTCATTCTGCGGGAGGGCGTGTGTGAGACCGTCCTTCTCGATACTGCCAAGATCAAGCTTCCGGGAACTCACAATATAGAGAACTACATGGCGGCGGCAGGGGCTGTCTACGGGCTCGGCTTTGATGAAGAGGACTTTGTACGTGTGCTCAGGGAAACTGCGGCACAGTTCGGCGGTGTTGAGCACAGACTGGAGTTTGTGCGTACGCTCGACGGTGTCGATTATTATAACTCTTCGATAGATTCCTCCCCCACGAGAACGGCGGCGGCGCTCAGGGCGTTCCCCGACAAGAGCATCGTTATATGCGGCGGATACGATAAGCATATCCCCTTTGAGCCTCTTGCCGACGTGCTTTGCGAAAAGGCAAGCTTCGTCGTTTTGTGCGGTGCTACCGCAGAGGCGATAAGAGATGCGATCGAGGCATGCCCCGATTACAAAAAGAGCGGGCTCGGGTACGCGCTTGAGGGTGACTTTGAGCGTGCGGTCAAGCGAGCGAGAGAGGCTGCGGGAGAGGGCGAGAGAGTGGTTCTTTCACCCGCATGCGCTTCATTTGATATGTTCCGCAACTTTGAGGAGCGCGGCAGACGCTTCAAGGAAATAGTAAATTCACTGAAATAAGACAAGGATAAGAAAATGAACAGTATAGATCTCGAAAAGCTTTCGGTGGAGGCGGAGACAGCGCTCGAGCCGATATTCAGACAGCTTCGCCTGACCTCCGAGCGTCTGACGAAAAAGATACTTCGCACATTCAAGGAGAACAGGGTCTCGGCATCGCACTTCATGGCGACCGACGGCTACGGCTACGATGACAAGGGCAGAGATACGCTTGATAAGATATACGCCGAGGTCTTCGGCGTTGAGGCGGCGTTCGTGCGGCACAGCATAGCAAACGGCACGCACGCGTTGGCGATAGGTCTCTACGGACTTCTCCGTCCGGGGGATATCATGTATTCGGTTACGGGAAAGCCCTATGACACCCTTGACGAGGTGATCAACGGAAGCGCGGGCGACGGGTCGCTTCGTGATTTCGGAGTTGAATATGCAGAAGAGCAGCTCAAGGACGGAAGGATCGATCTCGATGCTCTGCGCGCGAAGCTTTCCTCCGAGGATGGGAAAAGAATAAAAGTGGTCTATGCACAGCGCTCCAAGGGCTATCTTGACCGTCCCACGCTTACGAGCGCTGAGATAAACGAGGCAGCAAGGCTCGTGCATGAGATCTCGGATGCGTATTTCGTGTGCGACAACTGCTACGGAGAATTCACCGAGGAGTACGAGCCCTACGATTGCGATCTTATCATAGGCTCGCTTATCAAGAATCCGGGCGGCGGAATGGCAGACTGCGGCGGATATCTCGCGGGAAGCAAAAGAGCGATCGAGCTTGCATCCTACAGACTTACCACACCCGGCGTAGGACTTGAGGTCGGCGCGTCCATAGGTCAGACCAAGAATATGTACAAGGGGCTTTTCTACGCTCCCCATACCGTATCTCAGGCAATAATGACGGCACATTTTGC
This sequence comes from Eubacteriales bacterium, assembly GCA_045586105.1. Lineage (GTDB taxonomy): Bacteria > Bacillota > Clostridia > Oscillospirales > CAG-272 > JAZMZS01. The sequence goes on from JAZMZS010000213.1 coordinate 13,263, forward strand.
CGCTTATATATTCGACCGCCTCGGCTACGCTACCGAGCCTGCCTGGAACGAGCGCCGCTCGGATATCATCCAGGCTGTCAAGCTCGGAACCGCCGAGGGGCTGTGTGCGTTCTGCCGCGGAATACAGTACGGCTCTCCCGTCGATGCATTCGTTACCCCCGAGCCGTGGGCAATGCCGGGATATTCGGACGAGGTCATCATGGCAGCGGGAACCTTCTGCATGGGCGCTTCGATAGAGCTTTCTGCAGACGGACCTCTGCGCCCGCCATACACGGTATTTTTCCAGGGCGGCCTTACCTACGAGAGCGGCAAGGTCGGAGTTCTCTCTGCGGCAGAAGAGGTGCTTAAGCTCCGCGCACAGTCCTGACGCCCGGGATCATAATGATACTACATCAAAAAAACAACAAAATAAAGAAGGTAACAAAAAATGAAAAAGATCACATCCCTCGCGCTTGCATTCTGTATGTGCGCGGTACTCGTATTTTCTCTTGCATCCTGCAGCTCGGTAGTGGAAGAGCACATGGGCTTTAAGGTGATATCGGGAGATATCAACGATTTTGTTCTCTATGTGCCTACGGAGTATACCGAAACGAGCCAAAACGGCTACGTCAGCGCTACGGCAAACGGACAGCCGGGGGATGCATCCAATGTGTCGGTCATGTCAGTCCTGCTGAGCGAGGAGATGCAGACCCCTGAGCAGTATTACGATAAGCTCGTCGCGTCCTACGGCGAGATGTACGAAAATGTCGAGACGATCGAGAGAGATATCGACACGAAGCTCGGCGACAAGAACGCAAAGAAGTACGTATTCAGTGCGGACGTTCTCGGCGAGAGCTACAGGTTCATGCAGGTGCTCTGTGTGTACGGAGGCAGAATATATATCTTCACCTACACCTCGACCGAGGAATTCTACGAGATACATGAAATGGAAGTAAAGTACATCCTCGAGTACTTCGTATTCAAGGTGTAAAGAACAGCAGAAATGAACGAAACGATCTATTTCGACAATTCGGCAACCACCCGCCCGTCCGAAGGATGCGTGAGGGTGATAACCGAGGCATTGCGCTCGGATTTTGCCAATCCCTCCTCTCTTCACGGTGCGGGACATGACGTGCATAAAAAGGTCGAGGCGGCGCGAGACATTATTCTCTCTACGCTCGGCACGGATCAGAAAAAGCACCGCCTGATATTCACCTCGGGAGGCAGCGAGGCGAACAACCTCGCCCTGCTCGGTGTCGGCAGATCAAAAAATTGGCACTTCAAGCCCAAAATGCTCGTCGGCGACGGAGAGCATCCCTCTGTTGAAAAATGCGCCCTGCAGCTCGAAAAAGAGGGCTTTGAGGTCGTCCGCATCTCTACCCGAGGCGGCGAGATCGATCTCGGTGAGGTGCGCGCCCACGCAGATATGCGCACCGTGCTCGCCTCTTTTATGGCGGTAAACAACGAAACGGGTGCGAGATACGATGTTTCGGAGGCGTTCCGTATAATAAAGGAAGCAAATCCCGACTGCGTCTGCCACTGCGACTGCGTTCAGGCGTATCTCAAGATAATGATAAATGCAAACGCCCTCGGAGCGGATCTCATATCCGTCAGCGCTCACAAGATACACGGACCGAAGGGTATCGGAGCGCTTATCCTGCACCCGGGTATATTCAAGAGAAGGCTTCTTGAGCCGGTTATCTACGGAGGCGGGCAGGAGTATTCGCTCAGAGCGGGAACGGAGAACACCGCATATATCCTCGGCTTTGCACAAGCGGCAAGCGAGAGCCGAGCGGCGATGCGGGAGCTGAACGCGGCGGCTGCGGAGATACTTTCGTATATAGAAAAGAAGGTGGAGAGTGATCCGCGCCTTGCGGGCTTTACGCTGAACCGCCCGAAGAAAGCCGTCCCGTATATCATCAGCATCACCACCCCAAACACCAAGAGCGAGACGATGCTCCACTTCCTCTCGGGGGAGGGAATATGCGTCTCGAGCGGATCGGCTTGCTCCTCGCATTCAAAGGAGATGAGCCCCGCCCTGCGCGCTTACGGGCTCGAGTCCGATGCGGCTGACAGAACTATCCGCGTTTCCCTGTCGAGAGAAAACACCCTCGCAGAGGCAGAGCGCTTCGTCGATGCTCTTGCTCGCGGCGCACAGTCGCTTGTCGGGATAAAGAGAAGGTAGACTTGCTCCAACAACTTTAATAAAAAAGATCAGTCCCCGATGCATTCTGTATGCATCGGGGACTGAATTTTTGATAAACTATAGTGTCCTTACTTGAACACGGGATAAGCGGTTCCCATAGTCCATATGCCGCTGAAGTCAAAGCCCGCAAAGCTTGCCTCGAGTGCCATCTGCTCCGCGGTGAGCTTGACAGCGGAAACGGTACCCTTGTTTGTTGCCTTGGACATAATGTCGAGGTAATAACAGCCTGTGACGCTGCCGCCGTTGTTGGCGCCGGTTACCGCACCGGGGTTGCTGTATCCGTTTACTGCGGTGGATTCTGCGCTGACATATGCCGTGGTGTGGCAGAAGGATATCTTACCGGAGCTTTCATTGTAGCCTGCAATACCGCCCGTGTTGCAGGAAGCCAGAGAGGACTTTCCGTACACCGCACCGGTGTTATAGCAGTTATTGATAACGCCGTAGTTTCTGCCTACGATACCGCCTGTAAAGCTGCCCGAGCTTATCTGAGCCGCATTGAAGCATCTCTCGACCGTTGAGTCAACAGAGCAACCCGTGATTCCTCCGCCGTAATTTGTATCGAGCGTGCTTCTCGCGGTCACTTTGCCGAGATTTACGCAATCGACGATGGTAGAGCTCTTTGCCTGCGCCGCAATACCTCCGCCGTAAATATGAGAGGTGACGTCGCCTGTGTTGGTGCAGTTCTCGATAACATCGGCGGAATTTGCGTACGCGGTAATACCGCCCGCATAGGTCTTGATAGAATTTAGTGAGGAGACCTTGCCCTCGTTTATGCATCCGGTGATCTTGGAGCCTGTTGTTGTGTATCCCGTGATACCGCCCGCATATACGAAGAAAACGCTGCCCGAGAGGGCGACGGTCGCCTTGTTTGTGCAGTTGGAGATGACACCCGCATTGTAACCTGAAATTCCGCCTGCGTATATGGTTATCTTGTCACCTGTGGTATTGACCTTGATGCTTCCCTCAACGGTAAGGTTCTTTATCGTTCCGCTGTTATAGCCAAACACACCCGCATTGAGAGAGACGTCGGTGTTTACGCTGATGGTAAAGCCCTTGATGCTGTGTCCGTTTCCGTCAAACACTCCTGTGAAGGGAGCAGAGTGAGAGCCGATAGACTGCCAGCCCTTGCCGGAATTGTAGAACGCACCGCCCTTTGCAAAATCGGCAGCGGTAAATTCGATGTCCTTTGCAAGATAGTACTTGCCCGAGAGATCATTTTTGATGTTTGCGAGATCCTGGGCGGTCTTTATCTGAACGTAATCGGTCCAGGTGTCGTTTGCATATTCGACGATGATCACGATGACGTCACGGTTGTTTACAACGCCGTTTGCATCAATGTCGCATGAGAGAGCGTCTATGCCGGTGCCCTCAACGCCCGCGAGCACTCTGACGAGCAGAGCAATGTCGCTGTTGGTGTAAGCATCGTCTCCGTCAAGGTCGCCGCGCTTTGTGCTTACGATGGAATTGTTCAGCGCATAATCGTACGCATACGATGATCCGACAGCGTCGATCTTGACGCTTGAGCAGTTTGCAAACGAGTTGCTTGCAATAGAGCTTACAGAGGACGGGATGCTTACCTTGCCAAGAGAGGTGCAGTTTCTGAATGCGACCTCGCCTATCGATTCTATGCCCGAGGACATCTCAGCACTCTCAAGAGCCGAGCATCCGTAGAATGCATATTTCTCTATCGCAGATACATCCTTGCCGAGCTTGACAGAGGTGAGTGCCGCGCAGTTGACAAATGCATACGGCTTGACCGAGCTCAGCCCCGCAGGGAAGGTCACCTTCGTTATCTCCTTTTCGTTTGCGTAGAGATGCTTTGCGTAATATGTGGGATTGGATGTGTAATGAGCAAAGTCGATCTTGCACCAAGCGGTCAGGCTCGAAATAATGACCTTCTTGAGAGATGTGCATCCCGAGAAAGCATTGATGTCGATTTTTGCGATCGTAGAGGGGATGGTGATGCTGACGATAGTGGTGTTGTTACCGAAAGCGTTTTCGGCTATAGCAGTTACACTGTATGTGTTGCATCCCTGGATAACGTGGTCGGGAATTACACAATTCGGATCTACGTCGGATGACGTTTTGATCAGCGTTGCAGCTCCGTTCTCAATAGAGAACCACATACCGCAGCCGTTGTATCCGTTTTGATCGATAGTGTGAATGTCTGCCTGCGCCTCGACTTTTTTAACAGTGTAGGTAACAGCCTGTTGGAAGGCTTCCGCACCATTGTTTTCCGCCAATACTTTGACGGTCACGCTCTGTCCGATTTTGATGCTGCTATTTGCGCGAAGAACAAGACGTAAAAGCTGCCCGTTGATATTTGATGCCGTGCTGAACGATACAGCTCCTTTTCTTGAGCCGGTGTCGAATGTATCGGCAGTTACATTGTTTGTCGGGATCCACTCACCCGAAACAAGCTCGAAGCCGCTATCATGACTTACATCGACAGAAACAGAGGATACATCGGGACCATCTTCTACCTTGACGATGAGTTCGATCTCCTCGCCGGGCGCAACCTCGCTGTCTCCCTCTATGGTTACGTTGGTATCATCATTGAGCCATGCGATCATTTCGTCAAGATCGTCAAAAATCCGTGTCTGAGCGCCTGCCTGTCCAATGTCATAAAGAGACAGGAGCAGATTGCCGTATGCATCCTGCAGATTTACCCCTATGGTGGCATAATTGCTATAGCACCAGATATCATCTGCATTCTTTCTCAGGCTGAAGGTATTTATCCAGGGAGAGTTGAGACCGGTATATTTGATGTCCGAGCCGTAAGAAAGGTAAGGAACGTATGTAGCGTACTGAATATTGCTTCCCTTTGCCGCAATACATCTTCTCCACATCGTGCCGTCCTGCGTAAGATAGACGGCGACCTTTGAAAATTGCGCCCCATCGTTATAATCCAACATCACGCCGTATTCATCTATGATCTCGGGACCGTAGTCGGAAAGGATCTCATCGACCTCGAAATACATACCGTATAAGGGGTGCGTTGAAGGAGCTACAACATCAATAAATCCGATTCCGCATCTGGTACAGATTCCGTTGACAAAATTATGACCGAGTGCGGGAGTTTCGAAGACCTCTGTTTTATGACAAACTGTACATTCACGAGTTTTACGGCCGGGATTTACACAATCGGGCTCGCTTTCCAATGAAACATCCGTCCACGAATGGCTCGCGGGAAGAATATCTATTATCACTGTGCTGCAAACGGTACATGTTTTGGATACCGAGCCATCGGTAGTACAGGTTGCAGGTACGGTTACCGTTTCAGTCCAGGAATGCTCCGCTATGACCTCAACTTCTCTTTCTGCATCGCAGTTAACACACGAATATTTAATAAGACCGTTGGTGGTACAGGTAGCTTCAATGATCACAGTTCCGTTATCCCATGGGTGAGTAGTCGGTTCTGTATAGTTGTCCTTATAGCTATAGCCGCAGTCACAGGTATACAGCGTGTATCCCATTGCTGTACAGGTAGGTGCAACAACTGTTACTGTGATGATGTGAGTATGAAAATTGATAATATGTCCGCAATTGTCACATACATTATCGTCCCCGTATTCGTGACCTGTGCTCTGCTCGATCTGACGCTTTTCATCTCCGCACTTGCTGCATGTCATGATAGTGTATCCGTCTTCGGTACATGTTGGCAGCAGCTGCTCGGTTATATGATACTCATGACCCGATGGAGCTATTATGTCACGGTAAGTATCACCGCAGCTGCAAGCGTAAACGATATGTCCGTAGCTTGTGCAGCCGGAATCCTGACGGGATACCTCGTTATACTGATGTATGTGGACAGAATTTTCCTTCCATACAGCATAAAGGGTTACATCACTCGATCCTATGGTAAAGGTTTTGTTACCTGCTGACGTGTACTCGGGAGTGGTTGCGTTTTTATTGGTGGACCATCCGAGGAATGTGCATCCCGACTTTGAGGGGATGTAGTTAAAGAGAACCGTTACGGTATCTCCCTGTACGTAGTCTGTCAGATCTTGAGGAAGATTCTGTGAGCCGCCGTTCGCATTATAGGTAATCGAAACACCGTTCACGCTGACCGTAGTTTCTCTTGTTGCAACAACGTTTCCGCTGCTATCCTTTATAAATACGGTGATCACGTAAGTTCCGCTTCTGAATCCTGATTCGAGCTGGAAGCTTGAGGCGTAAGTGGAGGCTTGCGTAGAAATGGATACGCGTTCTTCCTTGCCGCCCTTTTGATCTCCGGAGGTTGCATGAACTGCCTTGTACTCAAGAGTATAGGTTCCTGTGTCGTATGCATTGGCAGTCAATGAGGTTCTAACCAGACCGCCGGAGGTTACGGACGCATTAAACTCTGCGTGATTGATACCGGAGTTGTTCTCCAATCCCGAAAACAGCAAGGACACATTACGGACAACAACTGCATAATAAACACATGAAGTTGAACCTGTACATGTCATATATACCTCAAAATGGTACGTATGACCCTTTTGAAACAGATTGGGATCAATTCTGAATGTGGAATTGTTCCAAGTATTGTTTTGACCGGAAAGGTGACCGTCCAAGCGTACGCTTGTTTTGGACGTCTCGTCGATCAGATCGACAAAGTCATATTCGTAGCCGTGTCCGCAGGCTTTTACGTCTTCGTCTACATCATACGCTCTGATATTAAGAACTGCCTGCTCGGTTACCGCAGTATTGATGCTGAAGGATAAGCCCAGCCTAAACCGTCTGTTATACGAAGGATTAAGCTGACCGAACAGATCATATCCGTTATTAGTATGCGTTGAAGGGGCAGGATTGGGATTTGTATATCCGCTATAACCGGAAGACGTTCTCCCGCTGTTGAAGAGAGAATACTCGCTCGTGCTTGCTTCCACACTCAATACGTTTACGGAAGTAGCCGTCGTTGCCGTATCAGCGGATACGTTTGTCGCTACAACTCCTATGAGGTTGAAGCACATAAGTCCAACCAAGAGCAGCGACAAGAGCTTTTTTGCCATGTTTTTCTTCATGTTTTTCTCCTTGCTTATAAAGATATAGAATTTGGGGATTTTTCATAGATGTGCGTTTATGGTGAATACTATTCACCAAGATTCGTTCAATTGTAGCATAAAATAATAGAAAAAGCAAGTGCTTGAAAAAACTTGCACTTTATTATTTTTGGAGCTGGAAATGTTTAAGATCAAGGCCGCAGACGGAACGAACAACATTACGGGCAAGGTTATATCCGGGCTGCGAAAGGAAAAGGGGATATCCCAAAGAAAGCTTGCTGAAAAAATGCAGCCGCTCGGTTATGACGTAGATCATTATTATATCAGACGTGTTGAGAACGGTGAGCGTTTTGTAACGGATATCGATCTGGTGATATTTTCAAAGGCGCTTGAGGTTCCGATATCGGATATATTAAACGAAAAAAACGAAATGATTTAGATGTATCGCATTTACCCGGGTAAAGGCACAGAAAAAGCGCTCGATCGGGCGGTATTATTTTCGGTTTTATAAAAAAAGAAAAAAGTGAGAGTTTTTTTGAAAAAAGACTTGCAATTAGGGAATATTCGTGGTATGATTAGTAACTGTGATAATGTGCAGCGAAAAATGCGTATCCTCTCAGACGCTTTCGCTTTTCTAAAATTTCGTAATAGGAGGTGCAAGAGAATGCCGAACATTAAGAGCGCAAAGAAGCGCGTTAAGGTTATCAGCGCAAAGACCCTTCAGAACCAGATCTTCAAGTCCCAGCTCAAGACCACTATCAAGAAGTTCGTTAAGGCTGTTGAGGACGGAGATAAGGCAGCAGCAGAGGTTGCTTACGCAGCCGCTGTAAAGATGGTTGACAAGGCTGTAGGCCGTAACATCATCCACAAGAACTGTGCAGCTCACAAGAAGAGCCAGTTTACAAAGAAGCTCAACGCAATGGCGTAAAAAACGAACGCAACGGTCTGACCCTCCGTTGCGTTGTTTTTTTCCTTGCTTGTATCTTTTGCGCAATACTTCGGAAACTGCGTGTCTCGTCGGCAATCACGTATGTAAATACGCTCATGCCGACTCGCGCTTGTTTCCTGTGTCTTGCACAAAATCTGCTTCGCAAGGCGAGCTTCCGTACATATTTTCCGTCACCGCTCGGACATGCCTCCGCGAGCCTGCTCGCGTATGCATATCCTGCCGAGAACCTGCCAGCCCGCGAGCGGTCTTGCAGAACCTCGGACGCTTACTTCAGATCGAGCGGGATTCGGCTTTCGGTTACGTATGTAAATACGCGCCCTCAGCCTCACCCTCCGATCTTCGTCTGACGAAAAATCTGTTACGCAAGGCGAGCTTGTTTTCATCTTTTGCGCAATACTTCGGAAACTGCGTGTCTCGTCGGCAAACACGTATGAAAATACGCTCACGCCTCCTCCCGCTCCGATCTTAGTCTTGCATCAATTTCTGCTTCGCAAGGCGAGCTTCCGTACATATTTTCCGTCACCGCTCGGACATGCCTCCGCGAGCCTGCTCGCGTATGCATATCCTGCCGAGAACCTGCCAGCCCGCGAGCGGTCTTGCAGAACCTCGCTTGCATAAATTGCGCAATACTTCGGAAACGGCGCGACTTTGGCTCGGTCATTTATGAAAATAAACTCCCGTCGCCCTCGCGCTTGTTTCCTCGTCTTGCATCAATTTCTGCGTCGCGAGGAACCTCGGACGCTTACTTCAGATCGAGCGGGATTCGGCTTTCGGTTACGTATGTAAATACGCGCCCTCAGCCTCACCCTCCGATCTTCGTCTGACGAAAAATCTGTTACGCAAGGCGAGCTTGCTTTTATCCTCTGCGCGATCCATCGGAACGGTCACGCTTTGAGCAACCGTAAATATCTTATAAAAGCTTTTGGTAGAAGGAAGTGGTGGAGATCTCTTTATTCAAAAGGGGTCTCCCGCATGATCCCTATCTATTCTTTCTCAATTTCGGAGACAAACAATGAAACGATTACTTGGTTATATGAAGCTAAAGCCCGTCGAGAGCGTTCTTGCGCCCTTATTCAAGATGCTCGAGGCGCTTTTTGAGCTTTTCGTTCCGCTCATCGTGGCGGACATGGTCGACAGAGGAATAACGGGCGGAGAGCGCTCGGTCATCGTCAGGGGCGGTATCCTTCTGATACTGCTCGGCGTCATTGGATTTGTCAGTTCCATCACGGCACAGTATTTTGCCGCAAAAAGTGCGGTTGCCGTCGGCACGGCGATGCGCCGCGATCTTTTTGCTCACATAAATTCGCTGACCTACCGCGAGATCGACGAGACGGGCGTATCTGCTCTTATTACGAGAATGACCGCCGACGTCGATCAGGTGCAGAACGGCGTAAATATGTTCCTGCGTCTGTTTATGCGTTCACCCTTCGTCGTTTTCGGAGCCATGATAATGGCGTTTACCGTTGACGCACGCATAGCGTGGGTGTTCGTTATAACTATCGCGATACTTCTGGTCGTCGTTTGTCTCATTCCGATAGTGTGCATGCCTCTCTATAAGAAGGTCCAGTCGCACCTTGACCGTGTAATGCTCTCGACCAGAGAAAACCTCAGCGGCGTGCGCGTTGTCCGCGCCTTCAACCGCCAGGCCGAGGAGCAGGAAAAATACTCGGAGGACAACTCCGTCCTTTACCGTGCGCAGATACACGTAGGAAAGATCTCCGCACTTCTCAATCCGATAACCTTCGTTATCGTGAATCTTGCGATAGTACTGCTCATCCACCTCGGCGCGGTGCGTGTTGACGGAGGAATACTGCAGAGCGGTGCGGTAATAGCACTCGTCAACTATATGTCGCAGATACTCGTCGAGCTTATAAAGCTCGTGAATTTCATTATACTTATATCAAAGGCAAACGCGTCTCTGTCGAGAGTAAACGCAGTATTCGAGCTTGATCCCTCGGTGGACGAGCACTCGGGCGAGAAAGCCGCATTTGCCGAGGGCGGAGCATCGGTGGAATTCAGGAACGTAAGCTTTACCTATTCGGGCGCATCCTCCGAGTCGATCGATGCTATCTCGTTTTGCGCTTCTGCCGGTGAGACCATTGGAATAATCGGCGGTACCGGCTCGGGAAAGAGCACGCTCGTCAACCTTATCCCCCGCTTTTACGAGCCGACCGAGGGCGAGATCTATATAGACGGAAAAAGGAGCACCGACTATTCTGTCGAGTCTCTGCGCGAGATGATCGCCGTAGTACCGCAGAAGGCACAGCTCTTTGCGGGAAGCATCAGGGATAATCTGAAAATGGGAAGCCGCGAGGCTGACGATTGGCAGATGTACACCGCGCTCGAGGTAGCGCAGGCACTCCCCTTCGTGGAAGAGAAGGGAGAGGGGCTTGACTACCGCATAGAGCAGGGCGGGCGTAACCTTTCGGGCGGACAGAAGCAGCGCCTTACCATAGCAAGAGCGCTTGTGAGACGTCCCCGCGTGCTTATTTTAGACGACAGTGCAAGCGCGCTTGACTTTGCGACCGACGCGGCACTCCGCGCGGCAATAAAGGAATACAGTGCGGACATGACCGTGTTTATCGTTTCACAGCGTGTCGGAACGGTTCGTTCCGCCGATAAGATAGCCGTGCTTGATGACGGCAGGCTCGTGGGCTTCGGTGGGCATTCCGAGCTTATACGCTCATGCGAGGTCTACCGCGAGATATGCACCTCACAGCTTTCGAGAGAGGAGATGGAACGGGATGAAGCAAACTGATACCTCCGTGGCGAAAAAGCAGGGCGGCTCGAAGAAGAGCACGCTTGCGCGCATCCTCAGACTTATCTCCCCGTATAAGGCACAGGTCGCGGCAATACTTCTGTTTTCTCTTTGCACCACGCTTCTTTCTCTTTATATACCGATACTCACGGGAAAGGCGGTAGACTTTATCGCCGAGAGCACGGTGAACTTTGACGGGATATTTGCACTCATAGTCAAGATATGCGTGTGTATAGGCGCGGTCGCGCTGACGCAGTGGGTGGTTTCGCATATCAACAACGTCGTTACCTTCGGCGTGGTAAGGTCGCTTCGCAAGAGCGCATTTGATAAGCTCCACAGACTGCCCCTTTCCTACCTTGATACCCACCCCTCGGGGGATCTGCTCAGCCGTGTTATCACGGATACCGAGCATATCAGCGACGGTCTGCTTATCGGCTTTACACAGCTTTTTTCGGGTGTCGTAACGATAGTCGGAACTATAGCGTTCATGCTTTCGATAAACGTTTGGATAACCCTCGTCGTGGTAGTACTCTCCCCCGCGTCCTTCCTTATTGCAAACTTCATATCCAAGCGCACCTATACCTTCTTCGGACGTCAGTCCAAGAGCCGCGGAGAGCTTACCGCATACACCGAGCAGATGCTCGATGGACTCAAGGTGGTAAAGGCGTTTGGATACGAGGATGAATCAAACGCGGGCTTTGAGCGGATAAACGCGGAGCTTGCCGAAAATTCTATGAAGGCGATATTCTATTCCTCTACCGTCAATCCCTCGACAAGACTTATGTATTCGTCCATATACGCGGGCGTTGCAATTGCGGGAGGACTCGTTGCCGCATCGGGCAGCGCGGCGCTCAGCGTCGGAATGTTCTCATCGTTTCTCAGCTATACCAATCAATACACCAAGCCCTTCAACGAGATAACCTCGGTCATCACCGAGTTTCAGAATTCTCTTGCAAGCGCCGAGAGAGTGTTCGAGCTTCTCGATTCCGGGGAGCTTACCCCCGACGAGCGCAAGGGATCGCTCGGCGAGGCTGCGGGCGAGGTCGAGTTTGAGAACGTATGCTTCTCGTATACCCCCGAGCGCAAGCTGATAGAGAATTTCAACGTCAAGGTGAAGAGCGGAATGCGCGTCGCCATCGTCGGTCCTACGGGCTGCGGAAAAACGAAGCGGATGAATCTGCTGATGCGCTTCTACGACGTGAAGTCGGGAGCGATCCGCATAGACGGCGTGGATATCAGGGATATCCCGCGCGAGGAGCTGAGGCGCAATATCGGAATGGTCCTTCAGGATACCTGGCTGACCGAGGGAAGCGTGCGCGACAATATTGCCTTCGGATGCCCCGACGCTACCGACGAGCAGGTGATAGCGGCGGCAAAGGAAGCACACGCGCACGCCTTTATAAAAAGGATGCCCGACGGCTATAATACCCACGTCGACGAGGGCGGCGGAAATCTTTCCGCAGGACAGAAACAGCTTCTTTGCATCGCAAGAGTAATGCTGTCGCTCCCGCCGATGCTTATACTTGACGAGGCGACCTCGTCTATAGACACGATGACCGAGCTGAGAGTTCAGAGAGCGTTTGAGAAGATGATGAGGGGAAGGACCTCCTTCATCGTAGCGCACCGCCTCTCCACCATCAAGGAAGCGGATCTGATACTCGTCATGCGTGACGGAAATATCGTGGAGCAGGGAACTCACGAGGAGCTTCTTTTGGCGGGAGGCTTCTATCACGAGCTTTACAACAGCCAGTTTGCGCGCCACTGATATATAGGCTTGTACTCGGGCGGGCTTTGTGATACAATAATAAAAAAACGGAGGTATGGCGTATGAAGATAAAGGAATCAGCAGAGAATTACCTCGAGGCAATATATATGCTTTCAAAAAGGCTGGGTGAAGTGCGCTCGGTCGATATCGCAAACGAGCTTGAATTCTCAAAGCCCAGCGTCTCGGTCGCAATGAAAAATCTGCGCGAGCACGGGTATATAGAGATCTCGGACGGCTATATCACGCTTACCGAAAAGGGAAGCGAGATCGCCGAGAGAATGTACGAAAGACACACCATGATCACCGAATGGCTCGTTTCTCTCGGAGTTTCCGAGAGCGTTGCCTCAGAGGACGCGTGCAAGATCGAGCACGTGCTCAGCGCCGAGACCTTCGAGGCTATCAAGAGACACGCAAAGGGTTAGGATAAGTATGAAGATATTATTCGTATTTACCGGCGGAACAATAGGAAGCACCCTCTCGGACGGCGTTATCAGCACCGAGCGCGGCAAGGCTTACAAAATAATCGAAGAATATAAAAAGCGCTGCGGTATCGGCTTTGAATACGATATTCTCGAACCTTATACCGAGCTTAGCGAAAACAACACGGGAGATACCGTGCGCACGCTTTGTGAGTGCGTCAGAGAAAACGCAAGCCGCGGTTATGACGGAATGATCGTCACCCACGGCACGGATACGCTCGCGTATTCGTCTGCGGCTCTCGGATATGCGCTCGGACTTGATACGATACCCGTGTGCATCGTTTCCTCAAACCGTCCGATAGAGCATGAGAGAGCAAATGCCCTTGACAATCTCCACGGCGCCGTACGATTTATCGAGGGCGGGTACGGCAGAGGTGTGTTCACTGTATATAAAAACGACGGCTCGGATATGGTAAAGGTGCACAGAGCTACGCGTCTTCTCGGACCGAAAGCGTATTCCGACGAGGTCGACAGTATTTACGGAGAAGAATACGGCTATTTTGATGCAAGCTTCAATTACCGTGCAAACGACCGCTATACGGAGCGCCCTGACGGGATATCTCCTCTTGACCCTTTGCGGCTTTCCGAATCAAGTAAAAGTATCCTCGTTATCTCCGCATACCCCGGTATGTGCTATCCCGAGCCTTCGGAGAAGGTCAGGTACGTTGTTGTCAATACCTTCCATTCGGGAACGCTCGATACGAAGTCCGAGAGAGCGAGAAGCTTTTATAATAAATGCGCCGAGCGCGGCATCACCGTGCTCGCCTCGGGTGTATCGAAAGGTCCCGACTACGCGAGCGCACGCGAATTTACCGAGCTCTCGATCAGGGAGCTTACCGATATTTCCCCCGTTGCCGCTTACGTTAAGCTGTGGATGCTCTCCTCGGCAGAACCCGATTCGGACGTGCTGCTCACACCCCTTTCGGGAGATATCGTGTGAAAAGGCAGAACCTTCGAGGAAGATGGATTTGCGCAACAAGCTGTTGCACAAATTCCGCGGGGACACATAGTGAATCATTGAAGTCAGGAGATAACAAAAAATGCTGTTTGGAATGCCTACGTTGATAGAAACAAATACTCTTGAGGATTGTGCAGCTCTCTGCAATGATCTCAATTTGGATTTTATAGAACTAAATATGAATATGCCGCAGTATCAATTACAAAACATTGATGTGTCGCATTTTAATGATGTTGCAAACAAGCATGGGATATTCTATACAATCCATTTGGATGAGAATCTCAATATCAGCGACTTTAATTCTTATATTGCAGATGGATACCGACGCACAGTAACAGAAACCATTGCGTTGGCTAAGAACCTTGGCGTTTCAATCATAAACATGCATCTGTCTCGTGGAGTATACTTTACTCTTCCGGATAAAAAAGTGTATCTTTTTGCTGAGTATCGTGAACAGTATTTGAAAAGTATAACTGATTTTCGTTTATTGTGTGAAAAAGCGATCGGAGATGCTGATATAAAGATATGCATTGAGAACTGTGAAGGTTATCCCGGATTTCAAAAAGAAGCTCTGAACCTTCTTCTCCAATCTTCGGTATTTGGACTGACTTTTGATATCGGTCATAATCACGGATGTGGTAATCTTGATGAGGCTTATATTATAAACAACAAAGAGCATCTTTGCCATATGCATATGCATGATGCTCAAGGAAAGAAAAATCACTTGGCTCTTGGCACCGGAGAATTAGAACTTGATAAATATCTATCGCTGGCAGAGGATCGCAAGTGCCGTGTGGTATTAGAAACGAAAACGATTGAAGGATTGAAGCAGTCAGTGAACCGGATGCGTCAAAAAGGTTTGTTATAAAATATTTGGAGAAAAACATGAAAGCCGTAATTACCGATTTAGACAGAACGTTGCTGCATACCGACAAAAGCGTATCCGAGCGTACCGTAGCTGTCCTGAAAAAGTGCCGCGAGCAGGGTATCCTTGTTATGGCTGCAAGTGCAAGAGCCGAAAGAGACGTTCGGATCTATGACGCTTTGATCGGCTTTGATGCCGCAACCGCAATAAACGGTGCCGTTGTATTGCTTCCCGATAAGCGATTGGAATTCGGCTTTTCTCGAAAAAGCGGTGAAAGGATCACGTCTGCTATTCTTGAATATCCCGATGTATTTCTTTCGATAGAAACAAGCAAGGGACTGTATTCAAACAGGGATATTCCTGCGTGGGATCCTGTCATTTGGGATAGGTTCCCGACATTGCCGAAGGACGTAGTTCTCTACAAAATACTGGCAAGCAGCAGTCAAAAACCGCTGTATGCCGGTATTGAGACCGCATTGACCGATGATGTGTACCATACCATCGCCAATAATGATCTTATCCAGATCATGAGCAAAGAAGCAACGAAATGGAACGGCATCAAGCAAATGCTCTCCTACTTTGGCGTTTCTCCGAGTGATGCTGTCTATTTCGGTGATGATAACGACGATATAGAGCCTATCAAGAACTGCGGACTTGGCGTGGCTGTATCTAATGCCATTCCTTCCGTTCTTGACGTTGCAGATCAAATTATTGACAGCAACGATATGGACGGCGTGGCAAAATTTATAGAGGGAAATTTTCTTTAACTGATAGCTTTTTGAAAACGGAGATACGATATGAATTTTGTAACGACAGAACCAATAAACAAAGGCTGGTCAAGTGATAAAAAATACTGTGTTACCGATGAAAACGGCACACAGTATCTTTTGCGTATTTCCGATATTGCACAGCACGACACAAAGCAGTCTGAGTTTAACATGATGAAACAGGTCGCTTCTTTTGGAGTGCCTATGTGCCAACCTATCGAGTTTGGCACTTGCGAGGATGGTGTTTATTCCATCCAAAGTTGGATTGACGGCGAAGATGCAGAACAGGTCATGTCGGGCTATTCTGATACAGAGCAGTATGTATATGGCTTGGAAGCCGGTCGTATTCTTCGCAAGATCCACTCCATCCCTGCTCCTGCAACAAATGCCAACGGTGTTGTCATAGAGGATTGGGAAATTCGTTTTAATCGCAAAATGGATTATAAAATCAAAAAGTACGGTGAGTGCCCTATCAAGTACGAAAACGGACAGGCATTTATTGACTACATAAATGAAAACCGTCATTTGCTCAAAGACAGACCACAGGTATATCAGCACGGCGATTACCACATTGGTAATATGATGATTGACCGGAACGGCAAGCTCCACATCATCGACTTTAACCGTAACGATTACGGTGATCCGTGGGAAGAATTTAACCGCATTGTGTGGTGCGCTCAGAAAGCTCCTCTCTTTGCTTCCG
>JAZMZS010000214.1:0-16742 GCA_045586105.1 Eubacteriales bacterium
CCCTCTTCCTGTAAAAGAGGGGGAGGTCGGGCTTCGTCAGTCTGACGCTGTGTTCCGGCATACCAAGAACATCCCATTGGCGTTCAGGGACGCACACGGAATTATTTCCGAGAATAAGGTTGTCGCTGTCGGTGTGAGCGACAGACCCAGAGATGCACAAGGCTCATACATGCCGTGTTTTTTGTCCGGGTCTGCGGTTGCAGTGGCTATTTCCGAGAGCTTCGGTGTTCCGTTGTACACGAATTCCCACCAGGCAGGACATATCGAGGCTGCAATGTATTCCTCGGGAATGCTTGCAGGGTATGATGGCGGCGATTTCATATCATTTCATGTTTCCGGCGGTACCACAGAGATGCTCTTGTGCACTAAAGGCTCGGATGGCATATCTGTCAGCATTATCGGTCAAACACTTGATCTCAATGCAGGTCAGGCGGTAGATCGCGCGGGGGTTATGCTCGGACTGCCATTCCCGTGCGGACCGCATCTCGAGAAGCTTGCTTGTGAATACTATACGTCCCATCCTGCAGTCAAAGGCTTCTCCGTTTGTGTCAAGGAGTGTGACTGCTGTCTCTCGGGAGTTGAAAACAAGGTGAACAAGCTGTATTCAGACACAGGAAATGCGGGATATGCGGCTGCCTTTGTCTTCGAGTATATAGCCAAGACCTTGATCAAAATGACAGATGCGGCGATCGGAAAATACGGAACGAGGGAGATATTGTATGCAGGAGGGGTAATGTCAAACTCGATCATCAGGGAACGGATCAGACAGAGGTATCCGCGTGCATTCTTTGCCTCTCCCGAGTATTCGAGCGACAATGCTGCGGGAACGGCATTGCTGACCCTTGAAAAGCATAAAATGAACAACAGAACAGAGTGATCCATCCTTGATGCGGGAAGGAGTAATTAACTTGAATAACGACGAATTGATAAGGGGCGGCGCCGATACGAGAAATATTATTACGGTAAGCGCTCTGAATGAATATATAAAAAGCAAGCTTGAGTCTGACAGATATCTGTATGACGTATATCTCAGAGGTGAGATATCGAATTTTACAAACCACTACAAGACAGGACATTTTTATTTCAGAATCAAGGATGAGACGAGCGTTATTGATGCGGTCATGTTCAGAGGCAACAACGCTAAGCTGAGATTCATACCCGAAAACGGAATGAAGATCATAGCGCACGGAAGGATCGGTGCTTTTGTCCGAGACGGCAAGTATCAGATATACTGTGATGACATGGAGCCTGACGGTATCGGTTCGCTTTATATTGCATATGAGCAGCTGAAGCGTAAGCTTGAGGCAGAGGGGCTGTTTGCGCCCGAGAGAAAAAAGCCGATACCTAAGATCCCGTCGAGGATAGGAGTAATTACATCTCCTACGGGAGCCGCTGTCAGGGACATAATCAATGTCCTCGGCAGAAGGTTTCCTTATGCTGAAATGGTCCTTTACGGAGCTCTTGTCCAGGGAGCGGAAGCTGCACCGAGCCTGATAGAAGGGATACGTCATTTCAAGAAGGCGGATAACGTTGATGTTATCATAATCGGACGAGGCGGAGGATCTATTGAGGATCTGTGGGCGTTCAATGACGAAGGACTTGCGAGAGAGATCGCGTCCTGTCAGATACCTGTTATCAGTGCCGTAGGGCATGAGACGGATTTTACGATATGTGACTTTGTTTCGGATAAGCGTGCGCCGACACCGAGCGCAGCAGCCGAGCTTGCAGTGCCGGATACACGTGAGCTGATGCGCAGGATATCGAATGTCACCGACAGGTGCGCGCATCTTCTCTCGAGCATGACCGAGCAAAGAATAAAATATCTTGAGCAGTTAGCTTCGAGGCCTGTGCTGAAAAATCCTGAGAGATACATTGATGACCGCAGAATGGATCTTGCACATATAGACACGAGACTCACCTCAGCAATGGAGACACTGAAGGATAAAAAGACTGCCTCCTTCTCCCTGCTTGCCGCAAAGCTCGATGCGCTGAGTCCGCTGTCCGTTCTGACCCGCGGATACAGCTTTGTGTCAGATGAGGACGGAAATGTACGAAAGAGTGCGGGAGCGTTGAGTACAGGAGAGACAATAAAGGTGAGCTTTTCTGACGGCAATGCGAAATGCAGGGTCGAAGAAATAGAAATGAAATGATAACGGAGAATAATATAATGGCAAATGAGATCAAAGAAATGAGCTTCGAGGCAGCACTTGCCAGACTTGAGGCTATAGTAAGAATGCTTGAGAGCGGAAACGCTGCCCTTGATGAATCGCTTAGTGTATTTGAGGAGGGAATAGCGCTTGTTAAAATGTGCAACGAAAAGCTCGAGGCTGCAGAGCAAAGAATTAAAATATTGACAAAAACGGAGGACGGCTCTTATACAGAGGCAGAGTTCAAGCCTTCCGACATAAAGAGCTGACATAGGTACAATTATGATCGACAATAATATCAAGCAATACGTGAACAGAGCTGCGCAGCTGGTGGAGAAGGAGCTTGAGAGCATCTTTGAATGCTCGGACAGCGACATATCTTCGCTATATGAGGCTATGGCTTATTCTACCCTCGGCGGAGGAAAGCGGATCAGGGCATTTCTTGTGCTCGAATTCTGCAGAATGTTCGGCGGTAATGGGCAGGCTGCGCTGAAGCTCGCCTGTGCGCTTGAGATGGTTCATGCGTTTTCCCTGATACATGACGATCTCCCTTGCATGGATGATGATGATATGAGGCGCGGAAAGCCCTCTTGCCACATAAAATACGGAGAGGCGCATGCTCTTATCGCGGGAGATGCACTGATCATGCTGGCATTCGAGACCGCTGCATCCTCGCCGATGGATCCTTCTAAGACGATTGAAGCGGTAAAGGTCCTTTCTTCTCATGCCGGGGCTAAAGGAATGTGCGGCGGGCAGGCAATGGATATGTTTGCAGAGCATAACTGTGTTTCGTATGATTATCTTAAAAAGCTGCAGAGTCTAAAGACAGGCGCTCTTATCGAGAGTGCCGCAATGCTTGGATGCTTGTGTTCCGATGCAGACAGCAAAAAAACCGAGAATGCTCTGAAATATGCATCCTCGATCGGACGTGCGTTCCAGATAGTCGACGATATCCTCGATGTTGAAGGTGATGAGGCTTCGCTCGGAAAACGTATAGGCTCGGATGCCGAGTGCGACAAGACTACCTTTGTCACCGAGCTCGGACTCGATGGAGCAAAAAAGGAAGCGGAGAGACTGACCGACGAGGCTGTTCGCTGCATTTCGGAATACGAGGGAGCCGAGCATCTTGTCTCTCTTGCAAAATGGCTTTGCTCACGGAAAAATTGATATGAGACTTGATGTTTATCTTCATAGCTCGGGTAAGGCCAAGAGCCGGACAAGAGCGAAAGATTATATTGAAAGCGGGTATGTAACGGTAAACGGCAGGGCTGTCGGCAAGCCGGGGATCGAGATATCCGAAACGGATGATGTGTCTGTTGTTATTCCATCGGATGTATTTGTCGGCAGAGGTGCAAAGAAGCTTGAAGGTGCTCTTGATGCTTTTTCGATAGATCCGACCGGTCTCAGGTGTATAGATGTAGGTGCATCGACAGGAGGCTTTACCGAGGTATTGCTGAGACGCGGGGCGGAATTCGTCTGCGCAGTCGATTCGGGACACGGGCAGCTCGACCCCTCGCTTTCTTCTGATACAAAAGTGAGAAATGCGGAGGGGATAAACGCGAGATACATGACGAGCGAGGATGTCGGGGAAGGGTATTCTCTTGCTGTGATGGACGTTTCTTTTATATCCCAGACCTACATACATCCCGCTTTATTCGCATTGATGAGTGAAGACGGTGTTCTTGTAACTCTTGTCAAGCCTCAGTTTGAGCTTGATGCAAAAAGCATTGGAAAGGGCGTTGTTACAAAAGAGGAAAACCGCTTGAGAGCATTGGAGCGCGTATATGAGTCGGTGCTTATCCACGGATTTTATGTTCGCGATGCAGTCCGATCTCCCATCAAGGGAGGAGATGGTAACACAGAGTATCTTTTCTATGTTTGCAGAGGAACCGAGGATCCGTCGGTAAGAAGCAAGCTTAAGATGCTTTCTAAACAGTAATTAATTCGGAGGTGCGGTATGCACTGTATTTCAAAAAAAGTAGAATGTGCAGTGCTCGTTACCAATACTGCCAAGGATGGCAGGTTTGAACATTTTAAAAAAATTTATGAGCTGGTCAGATCCTACGGAGCCGAGATCAGAGTGCCTTGTGCATACAGAGATCAGCTTGGTGATGGGTATGATGTCAGGTATCTTGATGACGAGAAGCTTTATGATGGGGCTGATGCGGCGATCATACTCGGCGGAGACGGTACGATACTGAAATCGGCGCCTTATGCCGTCAGCTGCGGGACCCCGATATTGGGGGTAAATCTCGGCAGAGTCGGATATATGGCTGACGTCGGATGGGCTGATTCGGATGCTATCGGGCGCTTGTTCGAGGGCAGATACTTTATCAGTGAAAGAATGACGATGCGCGTCTCTGTTGAGACGGACGGAGAACGCGTATGTGTTTACGAGAATGCGCTAAATGATGCAGTCGTACACTCTTCGGCTATCGGCAGGGTACACGGTGTACGTATCTATTCGGGCGGCGTGCTTGTAGCTGAGCACAGAGGAGACGGTGTGATCATATCCACACCTACAGGCTCTACTGCATATTCCATGTCAGCGGGAGGTCCTGTGCTTGACCCCAGTCTCGAGTGTATTTGCGTCACACCTGTATGCTCCCTTTCGCCTGCGGCAAGATCTATGGTCTTTTCTGCAGACAGTGAACTTGAGATAGAGACCGCTCCGGACAACAGAGTGGGGGTTCATCTGAGCTGCGACGGCTTTGACGGTCGGGAGATATCTTCGAATACAAGAATTATAATCAGCAGAGCTGATAAGAAGGCAAAGCTCATATCAATGGATAATGTGGAGTTTTTTAACGTATTACATAATAAGATCATGAGCGCAATGTAATATAAAAAATTAAGGACGGAAAAAGCAATGAAAAAAACAAGACAAAGCAAGATCATCGAGCTTATAAGCAATTACGACATCGAAACGCAGGATGAGCTTATCAACCGACTTTCCGAATTCGGGTACAATGTTACTCAGGCTACCATATCGAGAGACATAAGAGAGTTGAAGCTCACAAAGGTCTCGAGTACCGGAGGCATATATAAATACGTGCTTCCCAAGGAAGAGAAGAGAGTCGCCGCAAAGTTCAACAGCACTCTTACAGAGTCTATTACTCATGTAGACTGCGCTCTTAATCAGCTCGTGCTCAAGACATATCCCGGTATGGCAGGAGCGGTTGCGGTAGGTATCGATACTCTCAGCATTCCCGAGATACTCGGCTGTGTTGCGGGAGACGATACAATAATCGTTATCTGCCGTTCGGTAGATTCGGCAGAGAGCCTCGGAGATAATATCAAGCATCTCATAGGAGCGCTTTGAGTTATTTTTTATACAGCGAATGATAGAGGGGAGAGACTGTAAATGCTCTCAAACATCCACATAGAAAATGTTGCGGTATTAAAAAGTGTCGACATTGACCTTACGCATGGCTTTACCGCGGTCACGGGCGAGACCGGAGCCGGAAAAAGCGTTATCATGGATGCCGTAAAGCTTCTGGCAGGCTCAAAGACCGATAGAGATCTCATACGACGCGGAGAGGATAAGGCTCTTGTCAGCGGACTGTTCTGTGAGCTTGATGCTGAGACTGTCGGGCTTTGCAAAGAACTCGGTTACGACTGCGAGGACGGTGAGCTTCTTGTATCGAGGAGCTTCAGTGCTGACGGACGATCTTCCGTAAGGATAAATGGAAGAAGCGCGACAGCATCGATCCAGAAAAGAATAGTCGGCGGACTTCTTGATTTTCACGGACAGCATGATAATGTTACACTGCTTGATTCGCGTACTCATCTTCGTATGCTTGATGAATACGCACAGGATCATGCAGAGCTTTCCGCCTATGCCGAAAAATATGACGTATATCTCGAGGCAAGGCGTGCCCTTTCAGAGCATTTAGAGCTGAGCCGCGGGAAGGAACGTGAGCTTGAGCTTATTTGTGCGCAGATAAAGGAGATAGAAAGCGTTAAGCCGAAGGAAGGCGAAGAAGAAAAGCTTGAGGCTGAGGTCCTGCGACTTTCGAGTATAGAAAAGATCAGAAAGCAGACTGCCTTTGTATACAAAGCGCTCTACGGAGGAGAAAAGGGAAATGCCTGCATGCTTGTCGAAAAGAGTGCGGCGGCGCTCGGAGCGGTGTGCGATGCTCTTCCTGAATGCGCAGAGCTTGCAGAACGCCTGAAGACCGTGTACTATGAATTGTCGGATATTGCAGAGACTGTGGACGGTATGGCTGATATGGGTTCAGCTGATCCCGCGATAGCTCTGGACAAGGCTGAGGCGCGGCTTGATAGTATCAGAAAACTAAAAAAGAAATACGGCTCGGAAATAAGTGAGATCCTCTCATATTATGATAGTATTAAAACAAGGCTTGACACCTATGAGAATTCCGAGCAGATCGCTCTTGAATTGAAGAGTGAATATAAAAAAGCGTTAAACGGTCTTCAGACAGCATCGGATCTGTTAACAAAAAAACGAATGGCTGCTGCCAAAAAGCTCTCTTCATCGGTTGCCGATGTTCTCGGCTTTCTTGATATGCCAAAGGTGCGCTTCGAAGCCGGAGTAACTTCCCGTTTGAATGATAAAAATAACAAGGAAGCTGTTTTTACCAAGGACGGTGCGGACGATGTGGTTTTTATGCTGTCAATGTCGAGCGCCGAGCCGTTTATTGAGCTTTCAAATGCAAGCGGCGGCGAGCTCTCGCGTGTTATGCTTGCTCTCAAAAGCGTTCTTTCGGAAAAGTACGGTCAGCAAACCGTCATATACGATGAGATAGACACAGGCGTCAGCGGTAAGACTGCAAGAAAGATCGGTCTGAAATTGAAGGAGAGTGCATGCAATACACAGGTCATCTGTGTTACGCATTCGGCTCAGATCGCATCGCTTGCCGATGTTCATCTCAGGATCATCAAGAACAGTCAGCAGGGAAGACTCGAGAGTAGTGTTGAGGTGCTTGACCGAGAAGGAAGAGTTGAGGAGCTATCCCGCATACTCGGCGGAATAAGTGTTACCGAAGCACAAAAGCAGGCTGCGCTTGACATGCTCGAGTCTGACGAATAAAATGAAATGATAAGGAGAAAACCTTGATGATGTTTTCTTTTGATATAAAAGGCTACACCGAAAAATTGAATTCATACAAGGACGGTGTGATCGAATACAAAACAAATTGCCCCCTTTCGTCTCTTACGACATTTAAGATCGGCGGGCCGTGTGCCGTAGCTGTTTTTTGCAGGACGATAGATGAGATAAAATTTGCATCCGATAGTGCACGAGAAATGGAAAAGGGTATAAAGATCATCGGAAGAGGAAGCAATCTTCTTTGCTCGGATGAGGGGTATGACGGAGCTGTGGTCGTGACGGACGGAGTATCCCGTGTCCTCGTTGAGGGCGATACTATAGAGTGCGAATGCGGTGTTTCTTTAACTGCAGCTGCTAATGAAGCTCTTGATGCGGGACTTGAGGGGGCTGAATTTATGTACGGGATCCCCGGCAGTATCGGCGGGGGCGTATACATGAATGCAGGTGCTTACGGAGGACAGCTCTCTGATATAATAACAGAGGTCAAGGTGCTTGATATGAGCTCGGGAGAGATCTTTGCTCTTTCTTGTGACAGACTCGATTTTTCATACCGTCACAGCTTATTTATGGATCATCCGGAATATGCAGTGCTCGGCGTTAAAATGAAGCTTAAAAAGGGCGATAAAAACAAGATCCGTGAAAAAATGAGAGATCTGATCGCACGTAGAAGAGACAAGCAGCCGCTTGAGTTTCCGAGTGCGGGCAGCACCTTCAAAAGATGTGAGGGGAGATTTACCGCGCAGCTTATCGATGAAGCGGGGCTCAAGGGATTTACCGTCGGCGGTGCTCAGGTTTCGGAAAAGCATGCCGGCTTTGTAATAAACCGCGGAGGCGCCACGTGCTCTGACGTAATGAAGATCATAGAAAAGGTGAAGGAAGAACTGTTCAGACTGCATGGCATCAGAATAGAATGTGAGGTCGAGTATCTTGGCTGACAGAAGCATCTCGTTTTCAGAGGAATGTATAGCCGAGGCATCCTTGATCGTTCGAAAAAATCAGTGCTGCCGACGAGCCTTTACTTTCGGATTGCTCATCGGAGGAGCGAGAGTAAGGAATACAGACGATATCATATTAAGGCTGCGTACTCTTAGCTTGAGCGAGCTGGCGTTGAGACTGATAAAAGAGCAGTTTGGCAGGGAAGCGGTAATGAGACACGCCGGCAAAAGGACAGATTCTTACGAACTGACGTTTATATCTGCTTCAGCCGCAGGCATGCTCACCTCACCAGATCCGGCATATGATTCCGTTATGAAATGCCACTCTTGCAGAAGTTCGTTTTTATGCGGACTTCTGTGCTCATGCGTCAGCATAAATGATCCGAGCAAGGATTATTATCTATCTGTGCGTATTGATCTCGATTATAAGGTATGTCTGGAAAAGGCTTTTGAAGAAGCAGGCATCGCTCCATCCTTTCGTGTTGTTGGCAAAAAAGGCGTGTTCTACATGAGGGCGAGTGCCGATATTGAAGATTTTTTGGCTCTTTGCGGAATGCAAAAGCAGCTGTTTGAGTTTATAAACCGTAAGATCGAGAATGAATACAGAAACAACACCAACAGAGCTATAAATATCGAAGTCAATAACATAAAAAAGACACTTACTTCAGCAAAAAAGTATATTACGGCTATTGAATGGCTGAGGGACAATGACAGACTTACCGGGCTTGATTCTGAGCTCGCTGAGGCCGCAAGGTTAAGGGTAGAGAATCCCGAGTGTTCTCTTTCGACGCTGGGAAGCATGATGTCTCCGGCTGTCTCGAAATCCGGTGTTCTGCATAGACTCAATCGAATCTATCAGATCTATACCGATGCGCTGAGCAAGCACTCGGGCGATTGATTCTGTTTACGGATCGATTTAAAAAAAGAAAGGAGAAGAGCATATGGGCGGATTTGTTCACCTTCATCTGCATTCTGAATACAGCCTGCTTGACGGTGCCTGCAGGATCAAGGATATCCCTTTGGCAGCAAAGGCTGCAGGGCATGAAGCTGTTGCAATCACGGATCACGGAAATTTGTTCGGAGCGTATGCTTTTTTCTGTGCATGCCGCGAGGCGGGCATAAAGCCCATCATCGGGTGTGAGGTCTACGTTGCCCCAAGGTCAATGAGTGACAGAGAGGGCAAGCGTGACTCTGCATCCGATCATCTTGTGCTTCTTGTCAAGAATGAAACAGGATATAAGAATCTTATTAAGCTTGTTTCGGAATCCTACGTCAACGGCTTCTATTCAAAACCGAGAATAGATCTTGAGCTGCTGAAAAAGCATACTGACGGCCTTGTTTGTCTTTCTGCATGCCTTGCAGGCAGAATTCCGCGGCTTATCATGTCGGGAGATTTTGAAGGTGCGTGTGAATATGCGCTGATGCTCGATTCGATGTTTGGACATGGCAGCTTCTTTCTTGAGATACAGGATCATGCTCTTCCCGATGACAGGACCGTGTGCGGTGCTCTGCTTGAAATATCGAGGCGTACGGGAATTGAGCTGG
The DNA here is from genome assembly GCA_045586105.1 of Eubacteriales bacterium. Lineage (GTDB taxonomy): Bacteria > Bacillota > Clostridia > Oscillospirales > CAG-272 > JAZMZS01. Next base: position 9,699 of record JAZMZS010000214.1, read on the forward strand.
CAGCTACGAACGATGTTCACTATTTATCCCGTTCGGATGCATTTAATCAGGCTGTTCTGATGTGTATTCAGACGGCTAATGTTATTACGGACGGAAGACCCATCGGCTTTGAGACTGACGAGTTTTACTATAAAAGCACCGATGAGATGAATGCTTTGTTTTCTCTCTATCCCAATGCGGTCGAGAATACTGTGAAGATTGCCGAAATGTGCAATTTCACCTTTGAAGAGGACAAACTGTTTTTGCCCAAATACCCATCCGGCGGAGAGGATACGCGTGATATTCTCCGCAGATCGGCTTTTGAGGGGTTTGAGCGCCGTATAGCTTGCGGACAGATCACTTTTTCCGATCACACTAAGCAAGAATATATAGATCGTGCCGAATATGAGCTTGAAGTTATCGGTAAAATGGGGTTTGCAGATTATTACCTTATTGTGGCTGATTACGTCAGCTATGCGAAAGGCAGAGGTATCCCGGTAGGTCCCGGCAGAGGTTCGGGAGCTGGCAGTATAATTGCATTCTTTGTTGGTATTACCGATGTTGATTCAATAAAATTCGATCTTCTGTTTGAGAGATTTTTAAACCCCGAGCGTGTCAGCATGCCCGACTTTGACGTGGACTTCTGTTACAACAGGCGGGACGAGGTCATAGAATATGTCAAAGAGCGTTACGGACACGATCACGTCGCTCAGATAATCACATTTGGTACAATGGCGGCAAGGGCAGCTATACGAGACGTCGGAAGAGCCCTCGGCATGAGCTACGGAGCTGTAGATGCAGTTGCAAAGGCAGTACCACGCGGACTTGATGTTACTCTTGCCGATGCTATGAATACCAAACAGTTTCGCGATATTTATGATAAAGGTACAGAGGAGCGCAAACTCATTGATATAGCAATGTCGCTTGAAGGAATGCCGAGAAACGCATCCACACATGCTGCGGGCGTCGTTATCAGCGAGCTTCCTGTTTCCGATTATGTTCCTCTTGCAAGGAACGGCGAGACTGTCGTAACGCAGTTTGACATGAATACCGTGGCAAAGCTCGGACTTGTCAAATTCGATTTTTTGGCTCTCAGGTATCTTACGATAATCAATGAAGCACAACGGATAATAAATGAGAGCACCGGAGAGGATTTTGATATATCCCGCATTCCTCTTGATGACCAAAAGACATTCAAGCTGATCTCGGGCGGAAACACAAACGGTATTTTTCAGCTTGAGAGCGGAGGAATGCGCCAGGTTCTTAGCGGCTTAAAACCCGGATCATTAGATGATATTATCGCTACAATAGCATTATACAGACCCGGACCCATGGATTCTATTCCCAAATATATTGAACGGCGCCATGGAAGGGAAAAGCCGACATATCTCCATCCAGGTCTTGAACCGATCCTTTCTTCGACTTACGGATGTATAGTCTATCAGGAGCAGGTAATGCAGATAGTCAGAACGCTCGGAGGCTTCAGCTTCGGACATGCCGACCTTGTTCGGCGTGCTATGTCAAAGAAAAAAGCACAAGCGATGGAGGCGGAGAGGGAAAAGTTTGTTGACGGATGTGCAAAGAACGGTATTTCGGATCAAACCGCAAATGCGTTGTTTGATGAAATGGCATCTTTTGCATCTTACGCCTTCAATAAAAGCCATGCTGCCGCTTATGCGGTCATCTCATACCGCACGGCATACCTCAAGGCTCATTACACCAAGTACTACATGGCGGCCCTTCTGTCGAGCGTTTTGGGTAATTTTGAAAAAACAGCGGAATATATCGCCGAGAGTGCTAAGTTCGGTATTAAGGTGCTGCCTCCGAGTATTAACGAAAGCGGCGTCAGCTTTACTGTAGTGGGGGACGATATCAGATTCGGTCTTCTTGCCTTGAAAAACGTCGGAGGGCAGTTTATCGATAGTATTATTGCACAAAGACGCAGAGGAAGATTTACTTCATTTGAGGATTTTCTTAACAGAATGCAGGATACCCCGGGACTTAACAAGAGACAGATCGAATCTCTTATTAAGAGCGGATCGTTTGACGGTCTCGGCGCCTTTAGATCTCAGCTGTACGCTACGTACGAAAAGCAAATGGATGCGCTGTCTGACAGGGGACGCAGTGAGGTTTCGGGGCAGATAGATATGTTCAGCGCTTTCGAGGAAGAGATCGAGAAAAAGGGGTATGAATATCCCGATATTCCCGAATACCCGCCTAAGCAGCTGCTAATGCTCGAGAAGGAATCGAGCGGTATGTATTTCTCCGGACATTTACTCGACGAATACAAGCTTTCTCTCGCAGAGCTTGGTGAGTTGTCTTTGACTACGGATGTAATCGGTGCGTCAGACGATCCCGGAAGTCAGCAAGACGTTCGCTTGACTGACGCGAGCAAGGTCAAACTCGCCGGAGTTGTGACCGGGGTCTCTGAGATGACAACAAAAAAAGGCGAAAAAATGGCGTTCGTTCTCCTTGAGGACAGAGTAGCCGAAATAGAGCTTGTGGTCTTCCCGAAGGTATATGATCAATGCTTCGATTCCTTGAAGGGGGAGCAGGGGATATTTGTCAGTGGCAGCGTTCAGCTGCGTGACGAGGAGCGCCCGCGTGTTCTTGCCGACAGGATATGTCCCCTCGTTTCAGACTCGGAATACAGTGAGGGATGCATGAACGGAGCGTTGGCGGGAGAGACTCGTACATTTGTGAATAAGAAGACCGATCCGCCGCGTCGTTCGAAAAAGCCATCAAAGCTTTATTTGAAGCTTGACTCTGTCGGGTCAAAAAAAACAGAGAAAGCTTTGAATCTGGTCGAGATCTTTAATGGTGATATTCCCGTGATTCTGTATGATTCCTCAAGCGGCAGATATTCTGATTACCGCGGATCACGCGCTTCGTCGGAAAAACGGCTGATGGACGAGCTTAAAGCTGTTCTCGGAGATGACTGTGTTGTTCTTAAGTAAAAGATCCGATTTTGCGGTATTTTGCCGCAAAATCGGAAAATAATGACAGTTTCAAATAATATTGTTAAATATTTCGTTCTGTAAATTGACAAATGCTCTCTCAGGATGTATAATCCTCTATTAGAGATATAAGCTCGTTTACCGTGTATATACTTATTCCTTCTGCCACAGCCTCTCTGTCTGCCAAAGGAAGAGAGTATACATAGGTGTCAAGCGTATTGACCACAGTTTCGCGATCAGGGGCAAAGATGGTCAGTTTACCGTCCTTTTCGCCGAGCACGTATAAGCATTCCGGAGTGTTGACTACCTGTTCCGCCTGCGTGTCGGGAGATTTGTATACTGTCATGGTCGGACACTTATGTTCGCTTATTCGCTTTTCGGTACGTGATACCCTCGCTCCGAATACCCCGAGCATTACTGTAAGCGTAATACACAGAGACAGAGTGACAGAGCTCAGTATCAGATGGATGACAGTGCTTTTGTTTATTTGTCTGTTCATAGATTTACCTCATTGACCGGATATTCATTTTGACATTATTATTTCACAAAAATTCACATCATATTCAAAAATCCGTATTATAATGTATTACGAAGTCCATACTTGGATAATAATAGAAGAAATACGGTTGACCAAAAACTGAGTTGCTTTTTTTGAAAGGAAAGAATCGTGAAAAAAGAGCTGGACCAAACACAAAAGAAAAAGAAGATAAGAGTTGACTGGGAGGCTGAGATCCTCAACAGCATGCGTCTTGCGGGCAAGGGCGTGTTTAGAGTGTTTTCCTATGTGCTCAACGTCGTGTTTACTCTTATGCTTATATTCGTGATAACAGGCGTAATAGTCGCATGTGCGTTTTCGATATATATCAAAAACTATATCGACCCGAATATCGACGAATCTCTTCTCGAAACCGGCGGAACGAGCCAGACAACGCAGATCTATTATATGGACTATGATAGTGCCGAGTCGCGTCTTAACCGTACAGGAGATGCTGTAGAGCTTGAAGATCAGCGTCTTTACGGAGAGCAGAACAGCCTTTGGGCTGATTACGATGATATTCCTCAGGATCTTAAGGATGCCTTTGTTGCTATAGAGGACAAGCGTTTCTGGGATCATGCAGGTGTTGACTGGGTCAGAACGGGTTCTGCTGTTCTGAAGTTCTTTACGGGGACGACCTCGTACGGAGGATCATCCATTACTCAGCAGCTGATAAAGAATGTTACGCAATATGATGATGTCACTATTCAGAGAAAGGTGCAGGAAATAGTTTGCGCTCTCAATCTCGAAAAGACAAAGTCGAAGGAAGAGATCCTTGAGCTCTATCTGAACATTATTCCTCTTTCTCAACGCTGCTACGGTGTTCAGTCTGCGGCAAACACGTATTTCGGAAAAGAAGTGAATGACCTCACTCTTATTGAGTGTGTATGTATAGCATCGATCACAAATATGCCTACAAGGTTCGACCCTGTACAGAACCCCGAGAAAAACCAGGAAAGAAGAGATATTATTCTTCAGGAGATGCTTGCTCAGGGATATATTACGCAGGAAGAGTTTGACTCTGCTTATGACAAGGAGATAGAGCTTAACGTAACAGAGGTCTCGACAACTATAGCAACAAACTCATGGTATACCGATACAGTCATTGAGGACGTTATCGGAGATCTTATGGATACCTATCATTATACCAGACAGGTTGCCAGCAACAAGATATATTCCGGCGGTCTGCAGATATATACTCTTATGGACCCCGAGGTCCAGGATGCGCTGACCGAGGTGTATTGCGACGATAAGATCTTTGAAAAAGCTCTGAAAAAGCAGGTTAGCGGAGTGCCTGCCGAATCTGCAATGGTCGTGTGCGATCCTCATACAGGGGATCTGCTTGGAATTGTCGGCGGAAGAGGAGAAAAAACCGAAAACCGTATCCTCAATCTCGCAGCACAGGCTGTTCGTCCTTCGGGATCTTCGATCAAGCCTCTTGCCGTATACGGACCCGCTGTTGAGGAAAATGTTGTAACCTGGGGAACCGTTATCGATGACGTTCCTGTCAACTTCGGCGATAATCCTCATCGACCCGTTGCATGGCCGAAGAATCTTCCTGTCAAATACAGCGGGCTTACGACGATCGACGACGCTATTACTCGTTCCGTCAACACGGTTGCTTGTAAAACTCTCATGATGGTAGGAGAGGATAACTCGTTCGACTACCTTACGCAAAAGCTTGGCTTCTTCAGCTTGATAGAGAGCGCAACGCTTGAGAACGGCGCGGTGATCTCCGACAAGGGTATAGCGTCTCTTGCTCTCGGGCAGCAGAACTACGGTGTTACCGTAAGAGAGATGACCAGTGCCTTCTGCGTGTTCCCGAACAAGGGTGTTCATAATAAAACGAGAACTTATCTGTACGTTTATGATTCCAAGGGTGAGACCGTTCTTTCAAATGATGCAGAATCAAACGTCGTGTTCAGCGAGTCGACAGCGTTCATTCTGACCAAAATGATGGAAAACGTCTTCAAGTCGGCAGGCAGCTCCGCATCCAAGGTCACGCTCAGGCATACCGTCAATTGCGCGGGCAAGACAGGTACTGCAGGTAACGACTATGACAGATGGCTGCTTGCATACACACCCTATTACGTAGGCGGTGTCTGGTACGGCTACAAGATACCCAAGGTCCTTACCAATGAGCTTTCTACCAGCCCCTGCTCCTATGTCTGGGATGAGGTCATGACAAGGATACACAAGAAGTTTATCGATGATGCAAAATCAGGAAAGCAAAAGCTTCAGACCTTTAATGACGAGATCCCTTACGGAGTTGTGCAGGCTGAATATTGTACCGACTCCGGACTTTTGCTTACCGATGCATGCAAGCTCGACCCCAGAGGAAACAGAGCTGACGTAGGCTGGTTCAAGCGCGGCACGGTTCCTACCGATAAATGCAAGACCCACGTTATTGTTGCATATGACAAGGAGAACGGCGGACTTGCGCATGCACACTGTGATCCTGCTAAGGTTGAGGACGTTGCCCTTATTCAGATCACAACACGTGATTTCCCCATTCAGGTCACGATAGATGACGCTCAGTATGTTTACAGACCAATGACGGCAGGTAAACGTCCCTCTAACAACTATAATCAGCCATACTTTATAAATACTATCCCTGAGGGACATTACGTCGGACGGAGCTATACAGACCATCAGTACAATACATTCAGCTTTAAAAAGTTTGACTTTATTGCCTTCGATTCGGGAAAACTGCAGTTTATTTTAGGACCTAAGAGTCTTGTAATGTATCTGCCTGTTGAAAGTACCGGTGTTGATACGGGAACGAGCAAGGTGCCCTCCGATGATACATCGGGGCCTCCCAATACCACGAATTGATAGAAGAGCCTTAAGCTCCCGGAGGGGCTTAAGGCTCTTTACTGTTTGATGAAAAAACAGCGGATGATCTTTTATCACCCGCTGTGCAAGCTTATTCAGCCTCTACTATTTCTTTTGAATCCGCTTCGATGACCTCTGTCATTTTGGAGGTGCCGCGCTTTGTTGCAGCCATGATCCATACTATCCATATGTCGGATAAGCCGTCGAAGATCAAGCTTGCACCCACAGCGATAGACAGCCATGCCTCGGAATAGCATACAAGTGACAGTACACCCGTTCCGATCGTGAGAAAGCCCAACAGCAGAGCAACGTACCAAAGCTTGTGTGTGGCTCCCTTGAGATAAAACGAAAATTTCATGTCCATCAGTCCGTGATAGAGAAGCATCACGCTGAGAATAATAAAGATAAGCGCGCTGCTGACTTCGCTCGGTCCCTTGAGCATCCAAACACCGATGACAGCCATGATAAGTGAAGAGAACATCATGAGAGGATTGCCGAAGCCAAATGTATTTTCCTTGAAGATGAGCACCAATTGTATCAGCGCGTTGATTATAAGGACACCGCCGAAAACGATGCATATGAGCTTAGATGCGGGTTCTTTCCAGATAAGAAGGGAAATTCCGAGCGCAATAAATATTAAAGCGCAGAAAAGAGTTCCGAAAGAGAACGATTTTAAAAAATCCTTGATTTTTTTCATGATCATACCTACCTTTGCGAGAATTATTGACATTATTGCAG